>CAJOLM010000006.1 GCA_905235355.1 uncultured Elusimicrobiales bacterium | reverse complement strand
CCCGGGCAACATAGCGACTCCATTTTATTATAGTTTATTTCTGCGCAATTTACACCCCCTGTTGCCACCATGGCTTCCGTCCAGGGCCGCAGCGAGGTAACCGTAAACGGCCACGCACCAAGGGTACTAGCCAGCGTACAGACGGTGTTTTCCGTCCAAGAAGAGGCCGGAGCTTGTTTGCGAAGTCCTGTAAAATCAATGAGTAAATTGGCTATATTTTCATGCAGCATTCCGGCAAAAAATGCTTTGGCGGTGCGCGCCGGAAATTGCTTAATACGTGCTTGCAAAAATTTTTTCTTGTCAGTAACTTCCGGCAGCAAATCCACTTCCACTTTTACCGGGCCGTCCGCCAACGCTTTGCCTAAATAACCGCTGATATATTGCGCCGCCGGGCCGGATAAACCATACGCGGTAAACAGCAGCTCGCCTTCGCCGCATCTGTTTTTGTCCACCTGGGGAGCGGTAATTTTAGCCTGCACGCGAATGCCCTGCAAACGCGAAACCGCTTTTTCTTTTACATTTAAGGCACTCAAGGCTTGCGTGGGCGGGATGATATGATGCCCGAGTGACTTGGCCAGTTTATATCCGGCATCCGTACCGCCGATTTGCGGATACGCTTGCGACCCGCACGCCAACACACAACGCCGCGCGGTGACCGTTTCCCCACTTTGCAAAGTGAGCATAAAATTTGTTTTTTTGCGGACGCGTGTGACTTCACTTTGCGTGCGCAACTGCACGCCTGCTTCTTCACACGCCAGGCGCAACGCTTCCACCACCGCGGTAGATTTCCCGCTTAACGGAAAAATGCGGCCTTGCTCCTCTTGGCGGGTCAGCACACCCAAATCGTGAAAAAACTGCAAGCATTTTTCAAACGGAAATTTTTGCAGCACCGCGGCTGCCAGCTCCGGCGTGCCGCGGTAATCGGCAGCGGATACAAAGGCATTGGTTAAATTGCAGCGGCCGTTGCCGCTGGCTAAAATTTTGCGCCCGGGCTGCAATTCTTTTTCAAGTAGCAATACTTTTTTGCCGCCGCGTGCGCACACCAACGCGCACATTAGCCCGCTGGCTCCTGCACCGACAATGACCGCGTCATAAATCGTTTCGTTTTCCATTAGTGTTACTATAGCAAATTTGCAGCCCACGTGAAGGAAAACTTTAGGATTTTAATGCCCTCTCTTTTTGTTATTTTATGTATAATATCGTGCAGATTTTTGATCAAGGATATCTTATGGAACAAAAAATACTTATGCCGGGCGAAATGGCCGGTAGTTATAATGAAAAGTGGACAAAAACATTTGACCTGCAGTTTTTGATTTTATGGCTTGTGTTGTTTGCGGTATTAGCCATTTGGACCATTGTGGCAGACCCCCATTTGTTTGATGAACGAAAGTTTTTCATGATGACGGGCGTAAAGCTATTTATCATGATGATTTTGGCGTTGGGGGGCGGTTTACTGTGCCGCCACTATTGCCATGTGGATGAAAAAGGGTATATTACCACCTCTAAAAATGGTTGGTTTAAAGTAAACTATACCCGTAAAATTCAACACTTTGCGGCGTATTTAGTGCCGCTCTTAAGCCCACCGACGGATCCTTTGGGGATATTGCCGCATTTATGGGAATCTTTATTTGTGCTTTTGATGTTTTTAGTGCTGATAAAACCCATCCGGGAGCGCTCCACTTTTTTCATGTTGCAATTCAATTCATTAGACCGGGTGGAGGACCGCCCCAATACACTCAAATGGATTGTGCTAGGCAATATGCTTCCGGGGCTTTTGATTATCACTATTTTCAAGCAAGTTTTTGAAACCTATTTGGGTTTACCGTTACTGGCAGCTGTGGTGGTTTTTACGGTTGCTATCGGAGACGGATTAGCCGAGCCTGTGGGTACGTATTTGGGAAAAAAGAAATATGTTGTCCCTTCGTGGAATATGAAAAACCGGTACGTGCGTTCCTACGCGGGAAGTGCCTGCGTATATCTTTGCGCACTCTTATTTCTTGTTTTGTATAGAGGGCAATTTGCCAACCCGCAGGAGTTTTGGACCGCTATAGTGGTATTTCCACCGGTAATGACGCTGGCAGAGGCCTTCTCCCCCCATTCCATGGATACCCCGATTATGATGTTAATAGGGTTCTCGCTGTTGTTTGGAATCTGCGCTATTTTTTAATAAGCAAAATAAAAAAGCCCCCGAAAGGGGGCTTAAAAGTGTCACCGGGTGGGCTCGAACCACCGACCTATTCCTTATGAGAGAATCGCTCTAACCAGCTGAGCTACGGTGACTTAAATCGTATAGTTATTATACCAAAACCGTGCGGCGTGTTGCAATTTTTTCTCGCAACACCTTAACAAAAAACGCCTAATCAATCATTTGGTAAATATTTAATTTTTCAGGCACCGTACCGCTGGAAGCTGTAGCAAAATCCTGCTCGGCCAATTCTTTTTTGCCTAGTTTAGTATAGGCCGCGCCGCGTGCATTATACACATCTGCCGCCGGACGCAAGCGCAGCACCGCCGAATAATCCGCCACCGCTTGCTCGTATTTGCCCAGCATAAAATAAATTCCGCCGCGCGTAAAAAACACTTCGGGCTTGCTGGGGTCCAACTTGGCGGCGATATCAATAAATTCTAGTGCCTGCTGATAATCCCCTTGCGCTGCCAGAGCAGATGACAGCGCCGTGTATCCGCTCACTTGATAAGGATTGCGCTGCAACACTTTGACAAAATCCTCTTGTGCAGCAGCATAATCGCCTTTAAAGAAATAGGCCGCACCGCGGGAAGAATATACTTTTATAAAGTCCGGATTTAATTGCTGCGCGCGGTTATACGCTGCAATGGCTTTGTCTATATTACCGTCCTGAAAATAGCCGTCTCCGCGGGCTAACCACTCCGAAGACGTGGGCAAAGTCTGGCACGCTGCCAAAAGTATAATAGAAAAAAATAAAATAATTTTTTGCATATTCGCTCCTCTATGTTTCAAAAATTATACCACAAAAGACCTATTTTCTTCTAGGTACAAATTGCCACCGGACCTAGGACCTATGACCCTGGTGATACGACATAATAGTTTCTATACTAAGTGTATAAGGAAACGATTTATTTCCCTAACCGCTGTAGTCCCCAAACCCTGCTGCAGCGGTTCCCCTTTAAAGTTCATCTCCTCCTACGACACACTCCCCCGCCCACCCTAGCGGGGGTTTTATTTTGCCCGCCTGCACCAAATCTAAAACAATATGCTAGAATAATGGCAAGGAGTGCTTGTCCATGGAGCGTATTAGTTTATTTATCATCACTAAAAATGAAGAAGCCAAAATCGCCCAATGTATCGCCAGTGCCAAAGACCTGGTAAGCGAAATTGTGGTGGTGGACGCTTATTCCAAAGATAAGACGGCTGAAATAGCCGCCCGCGCAGGGGCACTCGTGTTTCAGCGGCCGTTTGACGGCTTTACCACGCAGAAAAATTTTGCCCTCTCCAAGGTCAGCTCCCCTTGGGCATTAAATCTAGATGCAGATGAAATACTTTCAGGTGAACTAAAAGAGCAAATCCGCGCCTTGCTGCCCAACACCAAACACGCCGGATTTAATATTTTGTTTTCCAATTTCTTTTTAGGCAAACACATGAAACACAGCGGCCTAAACCACGAATATCATATCCGTCTGGTACGCACCGATAAAGCCCATTACGAAGGCGGCCTGGTGCATGAGGGATTAAAGGTGGACGGCACTATTGGTACTATTAATGCCCCGGTGCAGCACTATTCCTATGACAGCATAGAATCCTATTTCCGCAAATTTAATAAATACACCACACTGGCTGCACAGCAAATGCATAAAAACGGACGCAAGTGCCAGGTACTGCTGGTGCTGCTTACTATTCCGTTTGAATTCATCAAACGCTATATTCTAAAGCTGGGTATTTTAGATGGTATGCATGGGTTTTTGTGGGCTTCGTTTTCTTCCTTTTATGTGTTTGTCAAATACATGAAACTATGGGCCCTGCAACATAAGGACGCGCAATGAGTTATCTCGTTTTTACTGTCTTGCTGTTAGCTTTACTCGCTGCCGGATATAAGTGGCAATTGTGGCGTTTACCGCGCAAAGGACTTTTGTGTCTGATGTATCATCACATTGGTCCCATGCCCCCCAAAAATGACATCCAATACACCTTTACAATTTTGCCGGAAAAGTTTGAACGCCACCTGGATATGCTACAGAAAAAAGGATTTACTTCTGTTGGGCTGGCGGAGCTGCGCGCCGCCAAAAAAACCGGCGAGCGTCTACCCAAAAAACCGTTTTTACTGACCTTTGATGATGGTACAGATGATAGCTTTACCACGCTATTTCCTATCTTGCAAAAACGCCGGCTAAAGGCACTTATTTTTTTGGTCACGGATTTCATTGGCAAAGAGCCCGGTTATTTAACTTGGGATCAGGTGCGCCAGATGCAACAAAGCGGACTGGTGGACTTTGGCTCTCACACCGCCAGCCATGCCCGTTTGCGTGATTTGTCCGACGAAAAAATCTTACAGGAATTAACCCGCAGCAAACAGGAAATTGAATCTCAACTGCACACCCCATGCGATAGTTTTTGCTATCCGTTTGGCTCCGGCAGCAAACATCCGCGCGTGCGGGCACTAGTGTTTCAAGCAGGATATGAATTTGATTTTGGCACCCGGCGCGGCATCAATCCTTGGCCGTGGAAAGGTAAGAAAACGATTTTGCGTACTTTTCCGCGCAGCGAGGAAAATATGCTGGATTTCTATATTCAAATTACCCGCGGAAAAAGCAAATTCTAATCACACACCTATATATACATAGGAAACTGCAAAAATCTAATTAATTTCTGCGCTTGGTTTTTATCTCTTATTCTGTTAATTTAGCTATAATAAAGTATAAGGTCACTAGACCTAACAGGAGGGACTATGGATATTACTACACTCAATAAACAAGTCCAAGCGGAAAGTTTATTTTTGCAGGATTTAAAAAGAGAAGTATCAAAAGTCATTGTCGGGCAAGAAGACCTCATTGAAAAAATGCTGGTGGCTTTATTGGCCGACGGACACGTATTAATTGAAGGCGTGCCGGGCCTGGCTAAAACATTAGCCGTAAAAACCCTCGCTTCGGCTATCAATGCCCAGTTCCAACGTATCCAATTTACTCCGGATTTATTGCCTGCCGATATCACGGGTACCTTAATTTTTAATCCGAAAGAAGGGGCTTTTTATCCCAAACGCGGCCCTGTATTTTCTAACTTCGTACTGGCGGATGAAATCAACCGCTCTCCGGCCAAAGTGCAAAGCGCCCTCTTGGAAGCCATGCAAGAGCGCCAGGTCACTATCGGAGAGAAAACCTATCCGCTGCCTGCTCCTTTTATGGTACTTGCCACCCAAAACCCGGTAGAGCAAGAAGGCACCTATCCGCTGCCGGAAGCACAAGTGGACCGCTTTATGCTTAAGGTCCTGATTTCTTATCCGACCAAAGAGGAAGAAAAATTGATTTTAGAGCGCATGGCCTCGCACCAACAAATCCCGCTCAACACTTCTGTCACGCCGGAAATGATACTCAAGGCGCGCCAAGTGGTGGACGGAATTTATGTAGATGAAAAAATTAAAAACTACATTGTGGAACTTGTCTTTGCCACGCGCAATCCAAAAGCTTATCAACTGGACAAACTGGCGTCCTTTATCGCTTACGGAGCCAGCCCGCGCGCTACTATTTTCCTCACGCAAGCGGCCAAAGCGTATGCCTTCTTAAACGGCCGCGGCTACGTCACGCCGGAAGATATCAAAGCTATCGGGCTGGATGTGCTGCGCCACCGCGTCTTGCTGACCTATGAGGCGGAAGCTGAAAATATGACTTCGGACCAAATTGTGCAGCAGATTTTTGAAGCGGTAGATGTACCCTAATACACCGGGGGCTGACCTATGCGCATGGACACCGCCGACATTCTCAAGAAAGTACGGCAAATAGAGATACAAACCGGCAAACTGGTAGAAGAAACCTTTGCCGGGGAGTACCTAAGTGCCTTTAAAGGCCAGGGGATTGAATTTGCCGAGGTGCGCGAATATATCCCCGGTGATGACGTGCGCAGTATTGACTGGAACGTGACGGCACGCAACCGCACCCCTTTTGTCAAAAAATTTAATGAAGAGCGCGAACTGACGCTGATGATTGCGTGTGATGTGTCAGCGTCGCAGAACTTCGGCTCGCTAGAAAAATTTAAACAGGAAACCGCCGCTGAACTGGCGGCCCTGTTTGCTTTTTCTGCCTTAAAAAACAGCGATAAAGTAGGACTGTTGTTATTTTCAGATAAAATAGAACTCTTTGTGCCACCCAAAAAAGGCAAGAAGCATATCTTGCGTTTAATCCGCGAGCTAATTGCTTTTGAACCGACGGGAAAAGGCACGGACATCGCGCTTGCGCTCACAACCTTAAATAAAGTTATTAAGCGCCAAGGAATTTTAATTTTTATCTCTGATTTTTTGGCAGATGTTAATTCTTTTACGCAGCCGCTGCAGTTGGCTGCCCGCAAATTTGATTTCATACCGGTTATTTTAACCGACCCTTTAGAGCGCAAATTGCCGCGGATTTTTGCTTCCCTTGACGTGCAGGACCCGGAAACCGGGGAGCGCAAATTTCTCTCGCTCGCTTCAGGGGCACTCAACCGCCAGCTGGCTATGCACCGCGACGTACAACAAAGCCAATTAGCCGCGCTATTTAATCCGCTTAAAATACAACCTATTGAGGTCAATCCGGCCCAACCCGCCGCAGACCCGGTAATTGCTTATTTTAAACAACGCGCCAGGAAAATACGCCGATGAAAAAATTATTTCTTTTCTTTTTACTCACGTTTTTAACTGCTGTGCTGCCCGCACAGGAGCTGAACTTCACGTCGCAAAATATCCCGCAAGAAGCTTCTTTTGCGCAACCCTTTGACGTGCGTTTTGAACTGTCCCACACGCCGGGGTATCAAGTATCTTTAGATAAAAATTCACTGCCGGCAGATTTCAAACTTACCAGTGAGCAGCTGGAAAATTTATCCCCCGGCACCGCCTCTTACCAGCTGACATTTTTACCGTTTACGCTAGGGGTATCTACCTTTACCGCTGTGAATATACAGCTGCTAAATTCCAACGGAGAAATTGTAGCCCGCGCAGCCTCTGACACCAAACAAGTAAAAGTCAATCCGGTGCAATTTTTTAAAGATAAAGATATGCGCGATATCCGCCCGCCGTATATTCCCACCAGCTGGATTTGGTGGCTCTTATGCGCGTTGGTCCTCGCGGCACTGATTTGGCTTGCGTGGCGTTTTTGGCACAAAGTGAGGGAAAACCAGGCACAAGCTAAAGAAGTACAAGATAACCGCCCCGCCGACGTAATTGCCTTATCTAAAATTCAGCTGCTGCTGCAAAGCGGTCTATGGGAAAAAGCGCAATACAAAACCTTTTATATTGAACTGGGCGAAATTTTGCGGGAATATTTATGGCGGCGTTATCAATTAGATGTATCGGCAGATACTTCATCCGAACTGCTGCGCCGCTTGCGCACGCAGCCGCAACTTAAACCGCTGCTGCAAAGCTTGCGTGAGTATTTAAGCTCGTCAGACCTGGTGAAATTTGCTAAAGTCATCCCCACGCAAAGCACCATGCAGCAAGACGTAACAACCGTGGAACATTTGGTGCGTGCCACCACGCCACGCCCACAAACACATGAGCAACAGGAGGAAAACTAATGTTTGCATCTATCTTTTTAGTTTCACTAGTCCTGCTCATTTTGGCTATGTTAGCTTCCGCTTTTGTGCGACGGTGGCCGCGTATTACCGGCAGCGCGGTATTTCTGTTTTCCTGCACTACTATTTTACTGGCGGTGGCTATGCTGGTGGAACGCTTTTACGCAGAGCAGTTTGCTTTTCTAAATCCGCTTTGGCTCATCTTATTACTGATACCTTTGGGGCTGCTGATTGCGCGGCTGTATTGGCCGGGTGGATTTAATAAAGCCATAGACTATCCGCTGGCAACGCAACTGCATGCGGATTTTTCGCTTTCTGCGTGGCTGGCTCGCTGGGCGGAAACCGTACTGGCGATACTGGCTTTGACGCTATTTGTGATTGCACTGGCACGGCCCGTTACCGTCAATAAATCCAAACTCCCCCCCACGCAGGGCATTGATATCATGATGATTATTGACGCGTCTGCCAGTATGAATAAAACAGATTTTTATCCGACCCGTTTTGTGGCTGCGCAAAAGAACGCGATTAACTTTATCGGCAAGCGTTTTAATGACCGCATTGGTCTGACTGTATTTGCTAAAAATGCCACGCTGGCAGCCCCGCTTACATTAGACCACGAAGCGGTACAAGAATTGGTGGCCTCTTTATACCTGGGCATTGTGGACCCAAATTTAACCGCTATCGGTGACGCGTTAGGCGTGGCAGCCAGCCACTTAAAAAACAGCACCGCTAAAAGTAAAGTGATTTTGCTGTTGACGGACGGCTCTAATAATGCCGGCGCCCTAGACCCGCTGCTAGCCGCTAAAGCAGCCGCGGCCTATGGCATTAAAATTTATGCCATTGCTACTGCCAGTCCGCCGGGGACTTCCATTTTCTCCAGTGCCGAAGATGAAATTGATGAAGGGCTGCTGCTTAACATTGCCAAAGAAACCGGCGGCGCTTTTTACCGGGCCAAAAACGAGCGCGAACTACAACAGATTTACGAAAAAATTAATGAGCTGGAAAAAACGGACTTTACGCAAACGGCGCAAGTAAGCCGCCATGATGCGTATCGGCCTTTCCTGCTGGCAGGGCTGCTGCTCCTGCTAGCGGCGGTTGTACTGGGCAAACTATTTTTTATTAAGGTGCCATAAGATGCAATTATTTGAACAACCCATTTACTTTGTGTATTTGCTAGGCGTACTGGCAGCTTTAGCTGTAGTGTTTTGGATAGGGGCCGCCCTGAAAAGCCGCGTCATTTCCGCCTTGTTTGGCCGGGACGCCTATGCCCGTTTGACCGAAGGTGGCGACCAATGGAGCACCTTAAAATTAATCCTATTTTTCCTGGGAATTATCTTCCTGTTTACCGCGCTTGCCCGTCCACAATGGGGGCTGGAAATCGTGCAAGCGCAAGGCGATTTTGCCCAAACAGTTATTGCGGTGGATGTGTCGTCCTCTATGCGGGCACGCGACGTGCATCCGGACCGTCTGGCAAGTGCCAAAAATATGCTGCGTATGCTCACCTCGCAATTACCTCACCAGCGCATCGGGTTAATTGCTTTTACTTCGCAAGCATTTATCCAATGCCCAATTACCACTGATGATGACGCGCTTAAATATTTTATTTCTTCCTTGCAGCCGGATATGCTGCCGGTGGCAGGCACTTCGCTGGCGGCCCCTGTGAAACTGGCCGCACACATGCTGTCTAAATATCCCGGACAAAAAGGGCTTATCTTGCTAACGGACGGAGAGGATCACTCCCCCGAAGAACTCAAAGAAGCCCAAACGATTGCCCAAAAAGAAGGTATACGCATTATTGCTATCGGCATTGGCACACCGCAAGGAGAACTAATCCCCTTGCACACGGACGTATCCGGTAAGGTTTTAGAATATAAAAAAGACCGCGAAGGCAAAACAGTAGTGACCAAATTAGACGAGAAAAGTTTAGCAGAATTAGCCGCCGCGACTCACGGTATGTATATTAAATACACTAATCCCGCGCAGGTGGCTAGTCAAGTAGAAGAAGCTTTGCGCAGCTTGGACCGTAGCCGTTCCGCCGCATCTTCCCATGCGGGGTATAAAAACCGCTATCAAATTCCGTTGGCCTTGGCGATTGTGTGTTTAGCGGGGTGGCTCGCGCTGCCGTTTAAACCGCGCCGCCGTGTGCAAGCCGCAGAGACAAAAAGGTAAAATATATATGATGAAGAAACTAGTAAGCACTTTATGTGTATTAGGCATAGCCGCAGCAGCTCAGGCCGGTGTACAAAGCCAGCTGCGCCAAGGTGGTAAACTGTATAATGAGAAAAAATACGGCTCCGCCTTAAATGCCTATAATGAAATTTTACGCGATAACCCGGACAATCAGCGTGCCCTATTTAATGCCGGCAATGCCTATTACCGGCTGCAAGAATATACCCAGGCCGAAGAATCCTATAAACAAGCGGCTGACGTGCCCGGCGATTACGGACAAAGCGCTATGTACAATTTGGGAAATGCGTATTACCGCGCAGGAGATAAGCAAAAAGCCATTGAGTCTTATCAAGCGGCTATCATGCAAAACCCACAAGATAAAGAGGCGATCCACAATTTGCAACTGATTATGCAAGAGCAACAACAAAATAATAACGATAATAAGAATAATCAGAACAATCAAAATGACCAGTCGGACAATCAAGATCAGCAAAATCAAGACGGTAAAGGCCGAGCTCCGCAGCAAGACGAGCAAAGCCAACCTAAAAACAGCGAGATGAGCCAAGGGGATGCCGATCGCGTCATGTCTATGGCTAAAGAACAAGATTATAACCGCGGTGCTGCGTCCCGCGCCATGGACCAAAACGTAGACAAGGACTGGTAACCTATGCGCAAATTACTCTTTTTGCTTTTATGTCTAACCTTACCTTTAGCAGGACAAGCCGCACTAGATCCTAACGGCATTACCATGACTGCGTCTGTCAACAAAACCGCTTTAACCCTGGATGATGAACTAACCCTTACCGTAACAGTGGACGGAGCCGCCGGGGATTTTGTTCCCCAGTTGCCCAGTATGCCGGCATTTAACGTATATGCACGCTCTGCGTCTAAACAAATTCATAATATGCACGCTACCAGTACTTTTGAGTATGTCATGATGCCACGCTTTCCCGGAGCAGCTACCATCGGGCCTATTACGTTACACTATGGCAATAAAGAATATCGGACAGAACCTATCCAGGTAACCGTTTACCGCACACAAAATGCGCAAACCAATACTGCGTCTGCTACACGCAGCACCTCACAGACGGCGACTACCCCGGCAGCTGCCCGCAATACCCAAACTGCCCAAGTCCCCCAAGCTCCTGCCAATATGCCCACACTGGAGCGCAACTTGTATAATTTAGCCGCCCAACAGGTAGGCAAAGACTATTTTATGGTAGCCGCTGTCAGCAATTCTGCTCCGTATGCAAATCAAACTTTTACACTGGCGGTACGGTTTTATTATGATAAACCTTTTTCCGGCTCCGCTCCTTATACTGCCCCCGGCATTACCAATTTATTTTTAGAAGAAATCGGGCGCACAGACGGCAACCAAAAAATAGGGAATGTAAATTATCCGTATATTGAAATCCGCTATGCCGCTACCGGCGTTACTGCAGGCAAAGCCGAAATCGGCCCGGCCTCTATTGAATATGTACCGGGCGGACGGCTGGACTTATCTATTTTTGACCGTATGTTTGCCGCCCTAGGTCAAGAGCCGGAGATAGCCAAATCTAAGCCAATTGCTCTCACAATACGCCCGGTTCCGTCAGAAAACAAACCCAAATCTTTCTACGGCGCTGTGGGCAGCGGCTATACCCTTACCGCCGACATAGATCGCACGGACGTAGAGGCTGGTGAAGCTGTCAATTTAACGGTCAAAGTTACCGGGCCCGGGAATTTAAAATCCACTTCGGATTTAGTATTACCCAACGTACCTGGTCTAAAGACTTACGATACAGTCTCCTCGTCTAACGCGGCCGCTGCAAACGGTACATTAAAAAGTTATAAAATTTTTAAAACGGTGCTGGTACCCACCGCCTCCGGTGATTACACTATCCCGGCGATTTCCTGGTCTTATTATGACCCCGCTGCCAAAGAATATCGTACTGTACGTTCTAATCCGCTTACTCTGCATGTTGCACCTACTTCTAAGACAGAAACCGGATTTGATTTTAGTGCTCATGCTGATTTGGGAAGCGGATTTACCCAGCTAGGGAAGGATATTCATTATGTAAAAGCAGATTTGGCTCCCGCTAATACTGATTGGCTTACCCAATTGGCTGAACTATCGTGGGTCAATTATGTAGCACTAGCCATCTTACTATTTGCTTTCATTTTGGCGTTGCGCGATAAGCAAACTGTCGCTGAGAAAAAGGCCTTGGCCCGCATACGAGCTAGGCTCAAACACGCCGCCAATGAAGAAGCGGTTTCTGATGCATTGGCTGAATATATACTCATCCAATACCAAGTACATACCGCCAGTTTGCCGCTGCGGGACATCACCGCTGCGCTGCAGGCTCACGGTTGTCCGGCCCTACTAGTCCAGCAATTTTCAGAACTATGGCAAAAACTAGATGCCGCACGTTTTGCTCCGGCGCAACTGCGCAGCCAAAATACGCAAGAATTAGCCGGCCAAGCGCAAGAATTGATCACTAAAATGGACAAAGCCAGCCAAGGAGGCCGCGCATGAAAAAACTTTTCCTCTTTCTTTGCCTGACAATTTTGGGACCGCTGGCCGTGCACGGTGCCTCTTTGCAAGAAGCAGAGGCCCAGTACCGCCAAGGACATTTTGCCACCGCCTTAAGCGAGTATGAAGAATTATTGCAAAACTACCCAAAAGACCCTTATCTTTACTACAATACAGGAAACTGCTATTTTAAAATGGGAAGCAAGGGCCTGGCAACCGCCAATTATTTCCGCGCGTTTGCTTTAGCCCCCCGGGATAAAGATATCCGCCATAACTTAAGCCTGGTGTTACAACAAAGCGGAGAACGGTTGGTCCCGTCCGGTATGCCGGAAGTGTTGCATCAAGCGTTCTTTGGCCTGACCGGAGCAGAATTAAGAGGCGCTTTTTATGCTATTCTGTGGCTGACATGTTTAGCCAGTGCCTATTGGTTACTTAAACGCCGCGGAACTTGGCTAATCATTACCTTGTGGGCTGTTTTATTAATAGTAGGAGCCTGGTATGGATGGCGCAACCAATTAGACAGGCAACCTTTGGCTGTAGTAGCGGCCCCAGTGGCAGAGCTGCGCAGCGGACCGGGAAATAATTTCCCCGCCAGTGCCAATGTGGCTCAAGGGCATCTGGTCGTCGTGCAGGATAGGCGTGATGATTGGCGGGAAGTAGTCGTAAAATCCCAAGGGATTAAGGGCTGGATGCCAGCCAATGCTTTGGAACAAATTTAACAAACGGAGTGTGTTATGTTTATTGAGGAACAAGCCCAAGAATTAATTACAGCCGTAACGTATGTAAAGGATAATTTAGCACCCCAAATTCAGCAGCTTGCTGATAAAATTATTGAAGCCTTTAAAAACGGCAATCAAGTCATTTTAATGGGTAATGGCGGCAGCGCGGGCGACGCACAACATATTGCAGCAGAATTTGTAGGCCGGTTTAAAAAAGAGCGCCGCTCTTTCCCTGCTTTAGCTTTAAACACTAACACCTCTACCGTAACGGCTGTCGGTAATGACTACGGCTATGATGTGGTATTTTCCCGCCAAATTGACGGCTTTGCGCGCAAAGGGGACGTGGTCATTGGCATTTCCACTTCCGGCAATAGCAAAAACGTGCAGCTGGCGCTAGAGCTTGCCAAAGAACGCGGCTGCTATACAGCAGCTTTCCTGGGCAAAGACGGCGGCACAATTAAAAATGTGGCAGAGCTGCCCCTTGTTGTAAAATGCAACAATACCCCCCATGTGCAGGAATGTCATATTTTTATCGGGCACATGGTGTGCGATTTGGTGGACCAAGCTTTTTAGGAGCATATATGAAAGTAGCAGTTGCGTGTGATCATGCAGGCTTTGCTTTAAAAGAAACAGTCGTGCATACCTTGCAAGAATTAGGGCATGAGGTAATAGATTGCGGCACCCATAATACAGACCGGGTGGATTTCCCGGACCATGCTGCCCTCGCCGCCCAGAAATTAACTGCCGGACAAGCGCAGCGCGCCGTTTTGATTTGCGGCAGCGGTATTGGTATGTGTCTTGCAGCCAATAAAGTGCGCGGTGTTTATGCTTGTGTATGCCACGATGCTTATTCTGCCCGCCAAGGGGTAGAACACGACAATATGAACGCGCTCTGTTTGGGGGCGCTGGTCATTGGCAAAGAATTGGCTGCCGTACTTGTCAAAGAATTTATGGCCGCGCAGTATTTCAGTAGCGGCAATTATAAAAAACGCGTGGACAAAATCCTCGCGCTTGAAAAGAAAATCTAAATTATCAAAAAGGAAGTAATACGTTTATGAAAATGACGCTCAACCCCATGGCGGAAGGCATTATCCGCGAAGGAAACATCAAACTGGAACAACTAAACTTCAACAAAAAATTCTGGGAAAAGGACCCCACTTTATGGAAACAAGATCCCGAACACATGGACTTTATTCCCAAATTTTTAGGCTGGCAAAAAGTTTATGATTGGACATTGGAACATATTCAAGAAGTGCTTACTTTTGCCGAAGAAGCTAAAAATGATTATAAATATTTCGTCGTCATGGGTATGGGTGGCAGCAGCTTAGCACCCGAAGTATTCCGCTCTTTATTTGGCAAACAGGCTGACTATCCGGAAATGTTTGTGCTGGACACCACCAACCCGGATTGGGTAGGTGCCGTGCGCGGCAAAATTAACCCGGCAGAAACCTTGTTTATTTTTGCCAGTAAATCCGGCGGGACGGTAGAGCCGTCTTCCCAATTTGCTTATTTCTATGAAGAAGTGAAAAAAGCCGGCATCAAAAATCCGGGTCGCAATTTTATCGCCATTACCGACCAGGGTACCGGGCTGCAAACGTTGGCTAAAAAACATAAATTCCGCCACGTTTTTACCAATCCGTCCGACATTGGTGGCCGCTTTTCCGCCTTGTCTTTCTTCGGCATTGTCCCCGCGGCCATTATGGGAATTGACGTAGTCAAACTTTTAAACAAAGCCAAAGAAATGGCCGAAACCTTTGGGCCTAATGCTCCGTTGAAAAATAATATGGCCGTGTCTTTGGGTGCATACATGGGTGCATGCTATGCTAATCACAATCAGGACAAATTGACCATTTTGGCTCCGAAGGAAATTGCTACCTTTGGTCTGTGGGCCGAGCAATTGGTGGCCGAATCCACCGGCAAAGAAGGCAAGGGGATTGTCCCGGTGGTCGGTGAAATGTTGCACCGCAATTTTGACTACCGCGAAGACCGCTATTTTGTGTATTTATCCGCCGATACCGACGACAACAAACGCGTGGAAACTATTGCAACAGACTTGTCTGAACGCGGATTTGCCTTATTCACATTAGAGATGGAAGACTTGTATGAATTAGGCGCTATGTACCTCTTGTGGGAAATTGCCACCGCTGCTGCCGGTGCAATTTTGGCCATTGATCCGTTTGACCAACCCAATGTACAAGAAGCCAAAACTTTGACCAAAAATGTACTGGCGCAACTGGAAAAGGGTAATATCCCGGCAGAAGTTACCGCACCGATACTGGTCTCTAAAGATTTGGTTCACGATGTGAAATTGGACACGTTGGCGCAGGATTTCTATTCTCTACTGGAGAGCCATGATTATATTGCTATTTTGCCGTACTTGTGGCCCTCTGAAGAAACAGACAAAGCCCTGGCTACCTTGCGCGATACAATTTTGTGCCGCACCAAACGCGCCGTCTTGTTTGGCTATGGTCCGCGCTATCTGCACTCTAGCGGGCAGTTGCACAAAGGCGACGGCAACAACGGTGTATTTTTAATCTTGTCTGCCGATCCGGAAAAAGACATTACTATTCCGGGCCAGCACTACACTTTCGGACAATTGTGTAATGCACAAGCCTTGGGTGATTTTCAAGCCTTGGAAAACAAAGGCCGCCGCGTCATTAAGCTGCACCTAAAACAGCCGGTGGCGGAAGCTGTAAAAAAATTGACCGAATTGTTCTAAAGAAATGCAATAAAAAGGCGGCGCGTCAAACGCCGCCTTTGTTATGTTATGAAAAAATTATTCGTCCAAACTTATGGTTGCCAAATGAACTTGGCCGATTCAGAAGAAATGGCCGCGCATTTATTTGCGCGCGGTTATACGCTGACGGATAATTTAGACCAGGCCGATTTAGCCCTCATTAATACCTGCACAGTGCGTGATCACGCCGAACATAGAGCGCTGTCTTTTTTAGGACGGCTGCGCCAATGGAAGCGGGAAAATCCGCAGCGCAAAATTATTTTTGCCGGATGTGCCGCGCAACGTTTAGGTGAAAAATTGAAAAAAACATTTCCCTTTTTAGACCTTGTTTCCGGCGCGCGCGACATTGACCACTTCGCCCAATTATTAGATGACAGTGGGCTGTTTACTGCGCAACCCGGCGCACCCGTAACCGCACAAACTATTACCGGTTATGTGACCATTATGCGCGGCTGTGATTTTAAATGCACTTACTGTATTGTTCCGTCGGTGCGTGGACCAATTCATTGTCTGCCTTCTGCTGATATTGTACAACGCGCCGCCCAAAAGGCAGCCAAAGGCTGCCCGGAAATTATGCTGCTTGGGCAAACGGTAAATGCCTGGCATGAAAAAGGCAAAACCTTTGCGGATTTACTCAACGAAGTATCGGCCCAGCCTGGCGTGCAGCGCGTGCGCTTTGTCAGCCCGCATCCGGCCTTTATCACGCCTGCTTTTTTGGCCGCCGTAGAGAATAATCCCAAAATTGCGCGCCATATTCACCTGCCGGCCCAAAGCGGCTCTACCAAGGTGTTGCAAGAAATGAAACGCGGCTATACGCGCGAAATTTTACTGGAAAAAATTGCGGCTCTTAAAGCGCGCGGCTTTGCTATCAGCACGGATTTAATTGTCGGATTTCCAACGGAAACGGAAAACGATTTCCAACAGACGCTTTCCCTCGTGGAAGAAGCGGGATTTTCCGCAGCATATTGCTTTAAATACTCCCCCCGCCAGGGCACTCCGGCCGCCCAAATGACTTTGCTGCCTGAAAAAACACTTGAACAAAGGCTAGATGTTTTGTTAAATAAAGTGAAAGGGTTGGCAGAGGCTGCCTACACGCAACAGATTGGCAGCCCGGTAGAAGTGTTAATGGAGTCTGCAAACAAAGGCCGTACGTCGGACAATTTTTGGGTGCAAACTACCAGGAGTTATCCGGTAGGCACCCGGGTCGTCAGTGAAGTAACTGCTGCAGAAGGGACTTTATTATTTACGAGGGATTAATATGACAAAAAAGAATTTTTCTGAAAAACGCAAACATCGCCGTATGCCGGTGATCAGCAATTTAATTGAACCGATTAATTTAACCTACCGCACCAAAGACGGCAAGGATACCGCGCTCGTAGCCATTTTGGCCGACCTTTCTGCCTCCGGTATGCGCATGATCAGCTTTTTAGGTGCACCACTGGCTGATACGTTTTCTATTTCCTTGCAGCTGCCCGGCATGGAAAAAATGGAAATTCAGGCACATATGGCCTGGGTAAAACAAAAAGAAAATGTTTACACCATTGGTATTGAATTTACCAGCATTAAGCCTGAGCAGGCCGCGCTGATTAGTGCCATGGCAGATGATTTTAATGACTGCGATACGCGCATCTTGCTGCGTTTGCCTGAAGTGTGCGTACCGACGTGTAAAGCGTGCCGCATTTGTAATAAAATCCAAAAAGATGAGGATTTATTTACCGCGTAAAATCCGTACTTTTTCCTACAGCCCGCCAACCGGCGGGCTTTTTTATAATAAAAAATACGCGGCTCACCCACTATAAACTGATTAGAAAGAAACTGTCTTGGGAAAAAAAGCCATCCCCGAGTGCTTTTATCGGGGACCTCAACCGCTTTTTAAGAGCTGTCGTCCTGAGGTGTTTCTGCTCAGGACATCGTTGTTTGTGGTGAGGCTCTGAACAAAGACCTTTCAGGGCGACATCATTAACAAATGTCGTCATCCCCGAGGGGCTGGCGGCCCGCAGGGTTCGGGGATCTTCCGCTTATTTGGTTGTTTATAAATAAGGTTTTCCTTTATTTAATACACAACAATCAGCGGAAGATTCTCAACTACAACCTTGAGAATGACACTTATTTTTATATGTCAAAATAAATCTAACTGCCGCCTCATCGCCTAGTCTATCCTGAACCCCACGCCCAGCGCGGGGTTTTCAAGCACGTGAAACTCCCCGAGCTTCCGCTCGGGGCTTCTTTCTATTCGAACAATTTCATTGTTCGGCCTATATCTTCTTTTCCTTGCATCTCGATGTATCGTC
>CAJOLM010000005.1 GCA_905235355.1 uncultured Elusimicrobiales bacterium | reverse complement strand
AAATTACGCTACATCAAGAGCAAGTAACTGAACTATTAAATGCCATTTATGAGAATAGAGAAATGAGCATGCTCAAATCCGAGAAACTAAAACATGAAAACACCTATACGGAAACATATCGTATAGGAACAGTAGCCAATGGGGCCAAGGTTATTGTGGGGCAGTTTATCCAACCCACAAAACAATCCAATAAAGAACTTATCAAAATCTTAAATCAGGCCTACACATGGCACCAAAAAATATTGGACGGTAAAACTACCCAAGAAATAGCCAATGGAGAGAAGGTATGCGTACAATATGTCCGCAGAATCCTCAATTTAAGTTTTTTATCACCAAAGATCGTACGCTCTATCCTAAGTGGCACCCAACCCGCCGATTGTACGCTTAAGAAATTGCTCTCAATAAAGTCCTCAAACTGGCAAGAACAAGAGCAAATCTTCTATAAATAATCGCAAGTGCGCGACTTCCTACTCAGTCCAGTCAGCATAAAAACAAAAGATTTTGCAAAATTCCCAAAAATACGCTCAAAACCGCATGCTCAAAGTGGTTCACAAAAAAATCCTCGTCGGGCAAAATGCCTAACGGGGATAAATGCTGAAAATTGAAAACTAAAATACGGAGTCGACGGGATTCGAACCCGCGGTCTCTGCCTTGACAGGGCAGCGTGTTAGACCAGGCTACACCACGACTCCAACGACTTAAATTTTCAAGTACTTATATTATAGCAACTTATTTTTGACGCGTCAATTTTTTGTTGTTTCCGCCGGATATCGTGCCAAATTTACGCAGCAAACTGGCCCCACAAAATTTGCTCCAGCTCCAGCTCTATGCCGCTTTTTTCCTTCACTTGGCGTTTGACTTCGTTCATCAAATTTTTGATATCTTCCGGCGTGGCGTGATTAAAATTGACAATAAATCCGGCGTGCTTTTCAGACACTTTTGCCCCGCCAATACTTAATCCGCGCAGACCCGCCTCGTCAATCAGGCGCGAGGCATAATCCCCTACCGGGCGTTTAAATACGCTGCCCGCAGACGGAAATTCCAGCGGTTGTTTTTCCATGCGTTTGTGTAAAATCAAATTGCGCGCTTCGGTTAGCGCGGCAAAATCTCCGGCGGATAAAGTAAATCCGGCGGCCAGTACAATTTTGTCCTCCAGCCCTTCCACATGGCGGTATCCGTGCGGCAAATCTTTTTTCAGTAACACTTCGGGGCGGCCATCCAGGTCAATCGTTTCCACATATTCAAGCGTATCAAATGTTTCTTGCCCGAACGCGCCCGCGTTCATATATACGGCTCCGCCAATGCTGCCCGGTATGCCGGATAATTTTTCCATACCGCCAAGTGCGGCTTGTACGGATAATTCGCACGCTTTGTCCAAAGCCGCCCCGGCTTGGGCAATTAAGCGTCCGTCTTGAATAGAAATTTGACTGAGGCGTTTGGTGGAACAAATAATCCCGCCAATGCCGCGGCTGCCCACTAAGATATTGGAGCCAAAACCAATGACGCGCAGCGGAACATTTTCCGTGCGCGCCAGTTTTAGTACAAAGCTCCAATCTTCCCGTGTTTGGGGATATACATAAGCTTCCGCCGGACCGCCAGCACGATATGTTGTGTGACGGTCCATGGGTTCATCAAAAAGACATTGCTCTTTGAAATAAGCGGAAAGCTCTTTTTTAAAATCCATACTAGAAGCTGATACCAAGCCCGCCTTGAAAGCCGTGATTGTCTTTCGTATAGGTGTATGCTCCGAACAGATAGACAAACGGCAGCGGATGCAAATTCACACCGGCAGTGGCACGGAAAGTGCCATTTGTCGTATTGTCGCCGGAATAAGAATCCAGGCTTTTAACGGTTAATTTGCTGTTGTCATATCCAATGCCCACAAACGGAGTGATAAATAATACATCTACCGAAGCCATACCAGAGGCAGAGTAGTGATTTCCACGATAGTAATCAGTAGAAAAATGATCATAAAACATGGCACCGGCCAAGTTAAATATGGCAAGTTTTTGTGTCCATTTCAGTCCGCCGCCGATGGATTTGAAATCGTCAAAGCTGGTGCCGCGGGCTGCTACACTAACACCGAAAAAGGGCAGCTTGGTTTCGGCGGTAATAAACGGCGCATAAAAGTAGTTTTTGTCGGAGAAGTTTGCGCTAGAGGTTTTAACCGCGGTGAGAGTAGCACCCACGTCAAATCCCGGGAAGGTGGTCCCTTTAGCCGTGTGGAAATCTGCCATACCAATCAAGTTGGAAATATCACGGTTGTAAGCAGCTAAATTGCTACCGGTATAATGACTTTTAAAGTCATCACTCATATTGCTGGCACTGACAGGCAGCGCGAATGACAACAAGGCAAACAAGACAAACAGTTGTTTTTTCATGTAAAGTTCCTATTGATAAATTTTCCTACATATCATATCATAGAAAAAGATAAGGCCCTGTGCAAGGGCGCAACTAAGCAGGAGGCATATTTTATGGTAAGTCCATTGGCTGGTACATTAACAAAACAACGCATTGATGTGGAAAAATTACAACAGTTATTCTGGGAGCCGGACGGAGAAATCGCTCCGGTAAAGTTTGGCACGTCGGGTCACCGCGGGCAATTAGGCCGCGGGTTTGCCGCTGCCCACGCGCTGGCAATTGCGCAAGCGGTAGCGCAAATTCATTTGAAAGATAAAATCGCCGGGCCGATTTTGTGCGGGGGAGACACGCGTTTGATGTCTGCTACGACCGCAAAATTATGTGCTGAAGTATTAGCCGGAAACGGACTAGAAGTTATTTTGCCGGATATCCCGCTGCCGACGCCTGTATTTTCTTTTGAAATTATTAATGGCCGGGCAAGCGCATGTTTAAATGGAACGGCCAGCCACAATCCGCCACAGGATATGGGGCTTAAATATAATCCGTCACATGGCGGTCCGGCGGGCTCGGAACTCACCAGCCGCATTGAAAAATACGCC
The DNA here is from genome assembly GCA_905235355.1 of uncultured Elusimicrobiales bacterium. Classification (GTDB taxonomy): domain Bacteria; phylum Elusimicrobiota; class Elusimicrobia; order Elusimicrobiales; family Elusimicrobiaceae; genus Avelusimicrobium. Next base: position 15,286 of record CAJOLM010000005.1, on the reverse strand, counting down.
AATGAATATTTAAAAAATCCGGCGCGCATTAAACGTATGCCGCTAGAGGAGGCGCGCCAAAAAGGGCTGGTGCGCACAACGGACGTTATCACTCCGTATGTGGAAGCGTTGGGGAAAATGATTGATTTTGCCGCGATTAAAAAGGCCGGGCTGAAGGCGGCTATTCATCCGCTGGGCGGAACGAGCTTGCCTTTTTACCGCGCGATTAAAGCAAAATACGGGCTGGATAATTTGCACATTGTGAACGAAACACAAGACCCGACTTTCTATTTTATCCCGATTGACCACGACGGCAAAATCCGCATGGACCCGTCATCTGTCTATCCTATGAAGCCGCTCATTGACCTGGTGCAATCGGGCGAGTATGATTTTGCCGGAGCCAGCGACCCGGACGCAGACCGCTTTGGCTGCGCGACCAAAACAGGCGGACTCATTTCGCCCAATCACGCGCTGTGTGTAGCGGCGGATTATTTAATTCAAACCCGCGCGCACAAAGCCGGCATGCAAATCGGCCGCACATTAGGCACGACCATGCTGCTGGATAAAATTGCAGCGGCGGCGGGATTTAGCATTGATGAGGTCAATGTCGGTTTTAAGTATTTTGTGGACGGCATTGTACACGGACGCTATATTTTGGCCGGAGAAGAAAGCGCAGGCATGAGCTTAAGCGGTTGGACGCCGGAAAAAGACGGCATACTGGCGGTATGTTTGCTGCTGGAAATTGCGTCTAAAAAAGGCGATATTGCTGCGCTTTATCAAGGGCTGACCAAACAGCACGGCACGCCGGTATATACGCGTGTGGATGTGCCCACGGACGAGGCTGCCAAACAGCGCGTCAAAAGCTTTAAGAAAGAGGACTTGAAAGATTTGACGCAAGTGGCGGGCGAGAAAGTAACCGCCGTGCGCGATACGGACGGCATCAAGGTTTACTTGCAAGACTCTTGGTTTTTGGTGCGCCCGAGTGGTACGGAAAATATCCTTAAGTTTTACGCGGAGAGTTTCCGGGATGAGGCGCATTTGCAGACCATTATTGCAGAAGGCCGCAAATACTTTGGTGTATAGCTTATAAAAACTAATTGCAGAGGAACGCAAGGGCTGGCCCTTGCGTTCCTTTTTTTGTTGAAAAAAGAGAGTAAAAACAGAACGCACATAATGGGGCAAAATAGGCCTTGACTTGTTTTTTTTTTTTGGTACAATACGGGGGTATGGTAGTAAAATTACGAAGGGAGAAATATTATGAAAAAAGCCTTTACACTCATTGAATTATTAGTCGTCGTCCTTATTATTGGCATACTGGCAGCTATCGCACTGCCGCAATACCAACTGGCGGTTTGGAAGGCGCGCTATACACAGGCCAAAGTAATTGCCAAAAGTATTGCAGATGCTGAGGAAGTATATTATATGGCCAATGGTAAATATACACGGTATCTTAATGAGCTGGATATTAGCATTCCGGGGTTGAGTGATGCGCCGTGGTGTGATGAGGATTATTGTGCGGCTTCTTATAGCGCAGGGACGATTTACTTGACGTCCGAACAAGATGGTCGTGCATATGTTAGCGCAACAATTACAAATCATGAAACTAAGTTTCTATCACACGTTATCGGATTTACACATAGTACAAGTTATACTAATGAAGCGCGGTGTGTTGCCTACGGGAAGGACGATAAACCTACCGAAAGTGATATTAGTTGGAAGGTGTGTGCTAATGAAACAAATAAGGGCCACAGGGTGGGGTGGGGTGGTACTAGTATTGGTTGGCTATATCCATGATAAAAAACCCCGGCATATAGCCGGGGTTTTCGCGAAATGATGTTGACAGAATTTTATTTGTTTCCGGTACTACCAAAACCGCCCGCGCCACGGGTTGTTTCAGACAGTTCTGCTGCTTCTTCAATTTCCGGATATAAGGTGGGCAGCACAACCAGTTGCGCCACTTTTTGACCTTGTTCAAATACAAATTCTGTATCGTTTAAATTGTACATGCATACAATTAATTCGCCGCGGTACGGTGCGTCCACCAGGCCTGCCATGGCCTTGATGCCCTTGCTCTCTACGGAACTTTTGCCCCAGATAATCCCAGACGTATTGTCCGGCAGTTCCACGGCTACCCCTGTGTGTACATGGGTAATCGCGTGCGGCGGCAGTACGGTGCGTTCTACCGCGAATAAATCCGCGCCCGAATCCGTCGGGTGAGCGCGGCGGGGTAATAAAGCTTGCGGGGTTAATTTTTTTACTTTCATATATTTCCTATTTGAGTTTTGCAATTTGTGTCAAAGCAGTTTGGGCATATTCTTTTTCAGCCGCGTTGCCGTTTTGGGCAAGCGTGCTTAACGTGGGGATAAGCCCTTTGAGCAGACTAATGTCAAAGGTTTTATCGCTGCTATAGGTGGCGGCTTGGTTGCTGCCTAATACACCGGCCATATAAGCTGCCGCGCGCATGGCATTGACGCGTGCATTGATATTTTTCCCGGTCAGATTTTGCTTTAAAATGTCTATGCAGTAGCCGGGCATAAAACCTAATGCTAAAGCATAGGTGGTGGCGGCAGGCTTATTATAATTGGTTGTCAAATTTTTGGCGATTTCGTCCAACGTCCACGCGCGGTTTTTGGCAAGGGCACTGGCAAGAGCGGTCATAGTTTGCGGAGAAGTTTCTGACTTCGCCATTTTGAGCAACTGCTTAGCGGCTTCTTTATCTTGTAAATCTGCCAGCCACGCAGCTGCCGCAGCGCGTACTTGTTCGTCTTGCGCTTGGGAAGCTTCTTTTATATATTTGAAGGCTTGCTTGTCGTTATCTGCTAGCAAATTCATGGCGCGCTGCGCAAAGGCCGGGTCATAAATATATAGGTTTACGATTTGGCTGGCATAGCTGCTGTCTTGCGGATTTAAAATAGTGTAAGCACTGGCAGAATAGGCGCGTACAGCATGGTCTGCGCTGGCGGTGGCGTCTTTGAGCAGTGGGGATAATTCCTCATGCGTGGTACCCATGGCAGTTAAAATGACCGCGGCAAATACTTTTTTCAAATCATCTGAGTCTTTAAGTAGAACATTAAATAGTTTAGCCTCTTGGGTCAGCGGCGGCGGTAAACGCACCAGGCTGGCTCCGGTGGTAAATACGGTGTTAGCATTTTTGCTAGACACAAACAGTTGCAACACTTTTTGTGTTTGGGCTGTAGTGCGGGTGCTGGCTTGCAAAAGCGGCATCATGGAAGCCAGTTCATCTGTTTGCGCCGTGCGGGCCGGAGCAGCACTGACCAAACAAAAAGAAAAGCATAAAAATAAAGAGAGAACTATTTTCATGCTTTTATTATAACAATTTAATGGGGATAAAAAGGAAAAAGATAGCGGCGCATTATTTCTTGCCAATTACGTCGCACACGCGCTCCAGCGATACATTTTTGCGCTCTGGGGTTTTGTCGCTATAGACGTGCAAATTTTCATCATCTTGCAAGATGATGATTTTCTGCCCGCCTAATGCCATAATAAAACGTAAGTTTGGTTTCTTGTTCATAGTAAATCCCACAGCGCGTAAAAACTATCTTGCTATACTTTAGCGGTTTTTAAGAAATATTGCAAGAGACTTTGGACCTATAAATGGACTAGGCCTGCCGGGCTGTTTGCCAACAGGCAAGACCTACGGGACTAATAGGCGCATAGGCAACGGGTAGATTTTTTTGTTAGAATGTCTGTATGAAAAAATTACTTTTACTGCTGGTTCTGTTGTGCCCTGTGTTGGCTTTCGGCGGAGAATCGCTCATGCTGATTAATCCGTCCCGCGAAACTTTTCTTAATTTTCCATCCGCTACTATGCCGGATAAAACAGTAACGGTCTTTTTGCCGGAGTCTGCGGTGCCGCTGCATCAGCGTTATCCGGTGGTATATTTATTAGGAGCTATCCCCAAAGATGCGGAAGCAGCCCAAGCCGTTTTAGATAAGTCGGGCCGCAAAGCGATTTTTGTGGGTATTAATTTTACCGATAAAGATTTAGCAAATGTTTCTAAGCTCACCCTATTCTTTGCGCAGGAGTTAATACCCTATATTGATACCAATTATTCCACGCTGACAGATGCACCGTACCGTGGAGTAGCAGCCCTTGGTGGTGCAGGGGCGAAAGCCTTGCAAATGTTGCTGGCGCGTAAGGATTTATTTGGCCGGGCAGTGTTGGTGCACGGCGGAGAAGAAGCCCTTTTGTGGGCTAATATGGACCCGTCTATGCGTATTTTAGCCGCCGGCACGCGCGCAGAATTAGCGGCGTGGCAGACCAGCTGGCAACAATTAAATGGGGAATATGGGCCGGATTTTGTGACGAAGATTGATCCGGATGCTACTTTATTTAGTGCGCTTAATTTGGATTATTTGTTTGCTCCGGCTGAGGAAGTAACGGTAGTAAAAGTGCAGGGATCGACCGTGCCGAACAAATTGTCTTTATCCGCTAATGAAAAAGCGGTGCTGACCTTGCAAGCTACTTTAGCCAACGGACAACAATTTGATGTGCTGGGGCTGGATTTGCGTATTAGCCCGCCCTATGTGAGCTGGGATGCAGCAACTGGGGAGCTGACTCCCATCGCTGGCGCAGCCACAGGCAAGGTAAAATTAAGCGTTACTGTGGATAATGTGGACTTTACCACCAAAATCAAGCTGAAAAAATAAGGAAAATGGCTGTTTTAGGTGGGTTTTAGGCAAAAAAAACGAGGTTTGTCAACAGTTTTTTTAAAAAAATTGAAAATTGCCTAAAAAATAGACTAAATTTTATTTTATCGTCGGGAGATGGGCGAGAAAATAAAATGCTTTTTAAGGCAAAAATAAGACTTATCCACAGTTTTTGGCAGTTATCCACAAGGTTTTAAGAAAAAACCTATAAAAAGCCAGTTTTTGTTTACTTGTTTTTATAGGTTTGTAGAGTGGAGACAGAGTTATCCACAGGAAATCCACACTTTGTGGATAAAAAAGAAAATAAAATTTTTATGCGCATGCAGGATATGCTTTTGCTATAATTTGAGAAAGAACTTTTGGGAGGAAATCATGAAACTAAGTAAAATTTTATTGATTTGTGTGGCAGCAGGGTTACTGGCTGCTTGTGCCAGCAATAAACCTGCGGCAGATGATGCACCGGATATTCCCGTGGTGGAGGACCAGGACCCGATTATCCAGCTGGAAGCCAAACGTAATGCGCGGCTGTTTAAGCAGACAGCGCAACAAATGGCTGAAAGTATGCAATTGCCGGATATTACTTACAAGTTTGATTCTATCCGTCCGCCCGATTATTCGTATGAATTGTTAGACAAGTTGGTGGAAATTTTAAACAACCGCGAAAGTTTGAAACTGGTGATTGAAGGCAATACCGATATCGTAGGTGATAAAGATTATAACTACTGGCTGGGCGGGGCGCGTGCGGCGGCTATGAAGTCCTATTTGGTTAGCCGCGGCGTCCGTGCAGATCGCATTCGCATACATTCCTATGGGGCGGACAGACCTTTGACGCTTGACAATAGTCCGGAAGGCCGCTGGACCAATCGTCGGGTACATTTTGTGCTGACTACCCGCACGTGGAACTCTGTTTATTAATTTGTTTCCCGATTATTTAAAGAGGGCAAGACAATGCGTCTTGCCCTCTTTTCTACAGTCGCCGCTGCAGACGGTCTGCTGATTAATTTGCTACAATATAACTATGACGGATAATTCGTTTTATCAAAATTATGATGTGCCGGAAGATTTGCGTTTTCGTACGCAGGATATCGTGCGTAATGGCGGGCTAAAGTGTTCTGCCAAACTGGCGCCTAAATATTTTGATACGCTGTTTACGCCTCCTAATAAAATTACGCAAGTACATGTGGAGCTGGAGTTTTGGCCTACCGGTAAAGAGATTACCGTACGCGGTCGGGTATGGGGTGTACGCCAGGTGCGTTGTGACCGGTGCTTAAAAGAAGTGAACCAGAATTTTGAAGAACAATTTTTTGAGACCTATGGCGCACAAGCTGAAATAATTGATATAATGTCTCTTGTGCGGCAAACGCTCGCATTGACTGAAGATATTCAATTTTTATGTAGTCCCACATGCAAAGGCCTGTGCCCGCAGTGCGGAAAAGATTTGAATGAAGGTCCGTGCTCGTGCCAGCCGGAAATCCTTTCGCCGTTTGCAGCGCTGAAAGGAAAATTTAAGTAAATTAGCAGGAGTGACAAAATGCCTAATCCGAAGAAAAAACATACCCGTTCCAGAAGAGATTTAAGAAGATCTCACAATTCTGTGATTGAAGTGGCGCAACTGGTGGAATGCCCCAATTGCAAAGCCATGCGCTTACCTCACAACGTCTGCCCTTCTTGCGGGTTTTATAAAGACCGTGTAGTTGTCGCCCAAAAAGCGGCCAAAAAAGAAGAAGCAGCTAAATAACACCTTCTTATATGATTAGAATAGCCCTGGATGCTTTAGGCGGGGATTTTGGAGCCAACCCTAATGTGCGCGGTGCTTTGCAGGCAGCGCGGCGTTTGGGGGTGGAAATCATCTTGGTGGGAGATGAAAAAATAATCCGCCAGGAACTCGCTAATCTGGGGCATTCTACATTGCCGAAACATATTTCTATTGTTCACGCACCCAACGTCATTGACATGGGAGCGGAACCGGCTAAAGAAGTACGCACGAAAAAAGATGCCAGCATTGTAGTCTGTGCAGAACTCGTGCATAAAGGTGCGGCAGATGCTTTTGTTTCTGCCGGACATAGCGGGGCTGCTATGGTGGCGGCACTGTTTGGGTTGGGACGCATCAAAGGCGTACTCCGCCCGGCAATTGCCAGCCCTATGCCAACCTATCAAGGGGTTAGTTTGCTGTTAGATGCGGGAGCCAATGCCGATTGCAAACCAATTCATTTGTTGCAATTTGCGGTGATGGGCTCCACCTATATGCAAAAGGTGTTTGATATAGAAAAACCCAAAGTGGGGGTTTTGTCTATCGGGGAAGAAGAAACGAAAGGCAATTATTTAGTCAAACACACCGTGCCGCATATGCGTGAGATTGGAGTTAATTTCACGGGTACAGTAGAAGGCCGTGATGTAAACACAGGCGATACGGACGTAATTGTGTGTGACGGTTTTGTAGGAAATATTGTGTTGAAGATGGCAGAAGGGTTAGCCAAAATTATGATCCGCATGATTAAGCGGGAAGTGAAAAAACGTCCGTTGGCTATTTGCGGGGCGCTACTTTCTAAAGGTGCGTTTAGTGCCGTGAAAAAACATACTAACCCGGATAATTACGGCGGTGCGCCGCTCGTTGGGGTAAACGGGGTAGCTATTATTGCCCATGGTAAATCTAATGAGGTTGCCATTTTTAATGCTTTAAAAACGGCTTCAAAATTGGTAAAAAAGAATTTTATTGGGGATGTGGCTGATAAGATTGCTTCGCTGCAAGGAGTATTTGCTAAAATTGAAGCAGCGGAAGCCGCGGGGGAATAGATGTTTGATTTTAAAGGACAAAAAGTAGCCATTACGGGTGCCACGCGCGGAATTGGATATGCGCTGGCAGAGGCATTTGCACAAGCCGGAGCAGATGTGGCTATTTGTGGTACGCACGAAGATGCTGTACAGGAAACGGTCAAAAAACTGGCGGCTTTTGGCGGCAAAGTATTTGGCTTGCGTACCGATATTTCCAGCGAGGATGATTGCGCTGCTTTTATTGAAGGCACTGTCAAAGAATTAGGTGGCCTGGATGTGCTGGTGAATAATGCCGGAATTACCAAGGACGGTCTGGTCGTCCGTATGAGTGAAGCGGATTGGAACAGTGTGCTAAATGTCAATTTAACCGGTACCTTTTTAATGAGTAAAGCTGCACTCAAAGTGATGTTTAAAAAACGCAGCGGCAGTATCGTAAATATTTCTTCCGTCATTGGCCAAATGGGCAATGCCGGGCAAGCCAATTACGCAGCTAGCAAGGCAGGCATTATCGGCCTGACAAAATCGCTAGCCAAGGAATTTGGCTCACGCGGGGTGCGTGTCAATGCGGTGGCGCCGGGTTTTGTGCGCACGGCTATGACAGATGCCTTGAGCGAAGAAATGAAAGAAAAAGCTTTTGAGTCCATTGCGCTAAAGAGATTTGCAGAACCGCAGGACATCGCCAAAGCAGTGATGTTTTTGGCCAGCCAGGACGCAGCCTATATTACGGGGCACGTGTTGGCCGTCAATGGCGGATTATACATTTAAGTATATATTCGGAGGACAATATGTCTGTAGAAAACGTACAAGAAAGAGTGAAAAACATTATCGTGGAACAGCTCGGTGTAGAAGCTGACCAAGTGAAACCCGAAGCCCAATTCGTAAATGACTTGGGTGCTGATTCCTTGGATACCGTGGAACTCATTATGGCTCTGGAAGAAGAGTTTGATATTGAAATCCCGGACGATAAAGCGGAAAAAATCAAAACCGTAGGCGAAGCTGTCAGCTATATTGAAGCCAATGCCAAAAAATAAATTCACGTGCCGACAGAGCTAGAATCCATTATCGGATATTGCTTTGAAAACGCGGCGATTTTAAAGGAAGCACTCACTCATAAGTCTTTTGCAGGTGAACACCGGGCAATTGCTCATAATGAGCGGTTGGAATTCCTGGGGGATAGTATTTTAGGGGCCATTGTGGCTGACTATATTTACTGCCAATGCCCGCATAGCGAAGAGGGAGTGCTTTCTAAAATCAAATCAAACCTCGTTTCCAGGCATAATTTATACCTATGGGCCAAAGAGTTGGACCTGGGGCGTTTCTTGCGCCTTGGGCATGGAGAACTCTCCACCGGCGGTCGCCAGCGCGATAGTATTTTGTCTAATGCGATGGAAGCGGTTATCGGAGCGGTCTATTTAGACGGCGGGTATGAAGCGGCACGTCAAGTAGTACTACCTTGGGTTAAAACGCAAGCACTGACCCAGGACAGCGGAGATTATAAAAGTATGTTGCAGGAATATGTGCAAAAGCGCAGCCGCAGCGTACCAAGTTATGAAATCGTGCAAACGGTAGGGCCGGAGCACGATAAAATCTTTACCGTGGAAGTAACGGTGGACGGAAAATGCTATGGCGTAGGAAAGGGCAAAAGTAAAAAATTAGCGGAGCAAGATGCCGCCCATAGTGCCATACAACATTTCAAGAAATAAAAGTAGGGGGGAGACGCTTGTGGCATTTGAGAAAAAATCTTCCAAATTATCAGTAACGCAATCTAAAAAAGTGCAAAAAGCAATGCAAAAGGCAAAAAGCCGGCCTTGGCTGACTATTGGGTTAATTGCACTGCTGCCGCTTGTTGCGTTACTGGCGGTGACGTGCACTAGCTCTCCGGCGCATAAAAACTCTCAGGCGGTCGCTAAAAAGGCAGAAACTATTATTGCACGCCAAACCCCGCAGGAGCTTGCTGAAGAAGCTACCCAAGCATTGCGCAAAAAAGATATGGTGGCGTTTTTTGAGTTGCTAGATACCAAGATTCAAGACCCTAATTTAGTTAATAATTATGGCGACAGTTTGCTGATTGTAGCTGCCACATTAGGGAATTTTGAGGCGGTAGAGCGTCTGCTGTCTTTGGGGGCGGATGTCAATAAACAGAATTACAATACGCGTGATACCGCTATTTTGCGCAGCGTGTATGGCGACCATGACGAAGTGACAAAATTGCTGGTATATGAGCGGGCTGATTTAAATTTACCTAATAATTACGGGCAAACCCCCATGGGCCTAGCGGTAGAAAAACAGAACGGCGAATTGGTGGATTTATTTTTGGTAAGTGGTGTAAAAGCGGGTTTAGACGGTGAAACGCTTTTGCGTTCGGCTGCGCAGCAAAATTATGTAGGGGTGGTGGCTATGCTTAAAGGCGGCGTAAATCCCGATACGAAAAATGCCGCGGGCAACACTCCTCTGATTATTTCTGCCTCGTTGGGTGATACGGCTAGCGTTAATGCGCTGCTAGCATATCGCGCCAATGTCAATGCGGAAAATAATGACGGCAATACCGCCCTTTTATATGCCGCGCGCTATAATCATCCGGATACCGTAATGGCTATTTTAGCACCTTTGACTATGCAATACCGCGCCGATATTAATGCCAAAAATAAAAATGGGGAAACCGCACTGTATTGGGCCGCGCAAAAAGGATACGCACCCATTGTGCGGATTTTGCTGGCGTACGACGCAGATAAAACCATTAAAACCAATGCGGGTATGACTGCGTTGGATGTGGCTAAAAAGTTCAAACGCACGGAAGTTATTAAACTACTTAAGATGAATTTAAATAAATTAAAAACAGAGTTTAATGCAGATTTGCAGGCCGGGCAAGAGGCTGCAACTGATGAGCGCTCGGCGGCAGCCCAATAAGCACAACCGCGATTTACCTAGCAGTTAAAAATAGATTGTTTGTTACACCCCACCTTTTGGCGGGGTGTTTTTGTTGTTTTTTCGTTGTGCAAAATAGGGCTTGACTTGTTTTTTTTTTTTGATACAATACGGGGGTGCGGACCAAATAAAAATGTCATCCTGAGGGGGTTTTTGCTCAGGATCTAAAAGGTTGTCATCCCCGAAATTTGTAATCGGGGATCTCAGCCTTAAAAAAGTAGTTGAGGTCCCCGATACCGACCCTCGGGGACGACATAAATGATAGCAGTTGAGGTGCTGAGCAGAAACCTCTCAGCACGACACCTTAAATAACAGGAGAAAAAATGAAAAAACAAAATGAAAATATAAATAAGAACCATTCCCGATCGTCTTTATCGGGAATCTTCAACGCGTGCCGTGGCCGTGTCGTGCGAAAACAGCTGAGCGTGGAAGATCTTGGGTTACAAATTTCGGGGATGGTTCCTTCATTTGATAACAGCAAGCGCGCCTTTACACTCATTGAACTACTTGTCGTGGTCCTTATTATCGGTATCCTTGCCGCTATCGCGTTGCCGCAATATGAAAAAGCAGTAGAAAAAACCCATTTGGCTACTTTTATGCCACTAGTACGGGCTATCCATGATGCAGAGGAAACCTATTATTTAGCCAATGGGGAATATACCTCTGACTTGGAGGCTTTGGATATACAAATCCCTAGTAGTGGCTGTACATATAAGACGGATGAATATGGCACGTACTATTCTTGTACAGGATTTAATGTGGGAGTATGGGGCCCGAACAACGCCCAATACCAAACATCAAATATCGCGTATTTACAAGTTTTTGCAGATTTTGAAACGAGAGGAATTGTATATAAAAAAGGAGACATTTGGTGCTTTTCCAAAACAGAAAAATACCGCAATATATGCAAATCTTTGGGCCCCGGTACAGAGTATGAAGATACTCCTTGGCTTTATAAGTGGAAATTAAATTAATAAACATCCCCCGGGTTTTGGCCCGGGGTTTCTTATGCTCTTTGCGCGGGGGAATAGATTTCATAAAATATATATATGAACACACCGCTGCGCCGGGCTTTGTTATCATTGTCAGTAGCCAATGGGATTTTGCTTTTTGGCTATGGCTTGTCCTTGCCGTTTTTCACCGTTTATTTAATCGGACAAAAGGGCCTAAGTGCCGCCATGGCGGGGTTGGTGATCGGCCTGTCTGCGTTAAGCCGCAGCGTGGCCAGCGCCTTAGCGGGGGAATTGTCCGACGTGTTAGGCCGCAAAACCTTAATGCAATGGGGGCTGGCGCTGGAAGTGGTAGCCATGTTTGCCATGGCCCTGTGCATAGAGTATCAAAGTGAAACCGGCTGGCTGCTGCTGTCTTATTTGCTGACCACTTTTTTAGGTGCAATTTTCCGTCCGGTTTCCAATGCCTGGATTACGGACCATACGCGCCCTAAAAAACGCGTGGAAGCGTTTGGCATGATACGCATTGGGCTTAATGTCGGCTGGGCATTGGGTCCGGCGGTGGGCGGATTTTTGGTGCGATATTCCTATAGTGATGCGTTTTATCTGACGGCACTGGCATATTGTGTGACGGTGCTTTTCTTGCAATACATTATCCCGCAAGACCAGGGCCGCCGCTCAGCCGCGCAAGCCACGCGCAGCCGCCGCCCGCATTTTGGCGCTATGCTGGCGTGTTTGCAGGACACGCGGCTGGCGAAAATTTGTTTTTATGTGTTTTTGATTACGCTGGTTAATTCGCAGCTGGTCGTCGGGCTTTCTATTCATTGTCACACCTATTTAGGGATGCCGGAATATTATATCGGTTGGTTTTTTACCATGAACGGCCTGGCGACCATTTTGCTGCAATATCCGGCAAGCAAATGGATGGAAAAGCGGCGGCTCTCTACCGCTATGCTCATTGGGTGCGCGCTGTATGCGGTGGGGTTTGGCTCGGTAGGATTTTTTGCCAGTTTTATCCCGATTGCGTGCGGGGTGTTTCTGTCTGCCATGGGCGAGCTGATTGTAAACCCCGGCGAACAGGCTATGGCTTCTAATATCGCTACTGTGCAAAACCGCGGGCGGTATTTAGGGATGATTATGGTGTTTTTTAATATGGGCTCGGCGGCGGGATTTTTTACTGCCGGGTGGCTGGGGGAATATGTAGCACCGCATTATCTGCCCGGGCCGTGGCTGATTATCGGCGCGGTGGCACTGACAGCCGGGGTCGGCTTTTGGAAGATGCGCCGCGTATTAACAGACGAGCAGGACGGACAATTTGCTGCGCCCGCACCGGCTAAGAAAGACGCGGCGGCTTTGCAGTAAAAAGTCATTTTTACTATCATAAATGAAAGGAGTGTTTATGAAAGGAATTATTTTTGCAGCTTTAACTTTAATTTTGGGCGGCGTATTGGCGCTGGGATTAGAGTGGCTGGCGGGTGCTTTGCCCGCGCAAATGTCCGGCGCGCTATTGCGTTTGTACGGCATTGGGATTCATCCGCTGTCTATAGATATCAATTTATGCGGACTATTGGGCCTGGTGCTGGGGTATTTAATTATTGCCAAATTTGTGAAGAAATAATATGAAACTGGTACTGGCTTCCAAATCTCCGCGGCGCATTGAAATCTTGCGCGGACTGGGCAAAAAATTTGACATTGTGCCGGCACACGGCGCGGAAAAAACGCGCTACGAGCGGCCGCATTTGCAAGTGGCGGATTTATCGGCGCATAAAGCGTTTGAAGTGGCGCAAAAGTATCCGCGCGCGCTGGTGATTGGAGCCGACACGCTTGTTTTTTGCGGCGGGGAAGTGATTGGCAAGCCCAAAGACAAACAAGACGCGCTGCGCATTTTGCGCAAGTTAAACGGCGCGTGGCAGACGGTATATACCGGGGTCACGCTGATTTGTTTAGCCGAAAAAAAGTTCGTGCGCGGCGTGGCTAAAACGCGTTGCAAAGCGCGCAGCTTGCCGCTTGCACAACTCAAAGAAATGGCAGGCAAACATTTAGACAAAGCCGGCGCCTATGCCGTGCAAGATAACGACGACCAATTTATAGAAAAAATGGTGGGCAGCCGCAGCAATGTGGTGGGCTTTCCGGTAGAATTATTTACAGAAATGATGAAGGAGTTTACAAAATGAAACAGACCGATTTATTAATCATTGGTGCAGGTCCTGCGGGATGCACCGCTGCTATTTACGGCGTACGCGCCGGATTAAAAACAATTGTTGCGGGCGGGGCGATGCCCGGCGGACAACTCTTGCAGACCAATGATATTGAAAATTATGCGGGCTTTATTAATCCGGTGGGCGGCTTTGAACTGATGGACAATATGCTCAAACAATGCAAACGCTTGGGCGTGGAAATTACCACCGACCAAATTGTCAAACTGGAAGGCACAAAAACGCCGTTTACCGCCACGGCCGCCAGCGGCGAGCAATACCAGGCGACGGCCGTTATTATCGCAGCCGGTGCGTCGGCGCGTTGGCTGGGAGTACCGGGCGAGGAAAAACTGCGCGGGCATGGCGTGTCTGCCTGTGCCACGTGTGACGGATTTTTCTTTAAAGGAAAAAATGTGGTGGTGGTCGGCGGGGGAAATACCGCGTTTGAAGACGCGCTTTTCCTGTCGCAATTCTGCCCGAGCGTGACGCTAGTGCACCGCCGCGACGGTTTCCGCGCAGATGCAGTAACAGTGGAAAAAGTGAAAAATACCGCCAATATCCATTTGCAATTAAACTGTGTGGTGGACGACGTGCTGGGCACGGACAAAGTGACCGCGGCGCGGCTTAAAAATGTGCAAACGGGCGCGGTGACGGAGCTGGCGTGCGACGGGATTTTTGTGGCGGTAGGGGCCGTGCCGCAGACGGCGTGGCTCAAAGGCAGCCCGGTGGAGCTGGACGAAAAGGGCCTGGTGAAAGTGGACTATCACCAGCGCACCAACATTGACGGCATTTTTGCCGCGGGCGATTGTACCGAGCCGGAATTTAGACAAGCCAGTATCGCAGCCGGCACGGGTGCCAAGGCCGGTATTGCCGCGTCCAACTTTGTCAATTTACACAGATAAATAGACCGGCTATCTTTATGTTCCCCAGCGTTTGCTCTAGACGCTGGGGGTTTTTATATTCTGTTTTCCAATCTAAGTCTCTATTTATTTTATAATCAAATGTTAGTTTATTAATATATTGATTTTTATTATCAGTTTTTAAAACAATATAAGCATCCTTACTAATGGACTTATACCAATCTCCATCTTTTATAACATCATGTTTTTCTATAATCTTAGGTTCATATTTATTATTCTTAGTTACAACTTTATAGTTAAATATAAATATTTCTACTAAAAAACTAACTATTAAACTAACAAGTAATAGTATTAATATAAATTTCTTATTTTTCTTCATTTTTATCACCACTATTTCTTATTAGTATAACGTATAAAACAATTATAGAAATTATAAAACTAAAATTCCATATAACAGAATAATCTTTTGAATATTTCATAAAACTTAATCTAATATTCTTATCTAGTATATTTCCATTATATTTAGTAACAGATTTCTTGTCTTCTTTAGTAAGATAAAGTGTTACTGGATATTTTGGTTTGTGAATTTTAATAGAAATTTTATACTTATTATTTTTCTTTAACTTATACTTTATGTAATAATCTTCATTATCTACTATATTTCCTAATTTGTTTTTAAACTTTTTTTCTTTGGTCTTACTATTTGTAATAGTAACATCAAACCAACCTTTATCAATAACCTTACCGTAATTAGCAAATGGTATACCAATTTTTTTGTAATTACCATTTGATGTAAATTCTTCTTCTATAATATCTCCATCTTTTAATTCTTCCATTATATAATTTTTAGCGCTAAATATTTTGAAACATTTTGATATTGAACATCTATATTTGCTATTTTTTCTTCAACGAATTTAATAGTTTTACTAGCATG
>CAJOLM010000004.1 GCA_905235355.1 uncultured Elusimicrobiales bacterium | reverse complement strand
TCCCTGGTTTGATGACAGCAAGCGCGCATTTACGCTTATTGAATTACTCGTTGTTGTCCTTATAATCGGTATCCTAGCTGCCATTGCGTTGCCGCAATATCAAACAGCTGTTTCCAAGGCGCGCTATACCAATTTAATGGTGCTGGCAGAAAGTATTTTTACCGCCCAAAAAGCGTACAGAATGGCCAATGGCAGCTACAGCTTTGATTTTAATAGTTTAGATGTAAATTTACCGGGAGATTTTACCGCTAAAAAAACAACACAAGACGGAAAAGTATATTATATGGCTAATTCTAAAATGGAGTGTTATTTTGCCTCCGGACTTCATCATGGTGAAGTAGGAAGCGGGGTTTTTTGCTGGGGAGTGGCCGGATATGGTCATTGGTACACCGGGAGTAGAACTTGTATGGCTGAACAAACTCGGAGCGACCAAAATGATTTATGCAAACGCATCACTGACCGGACCACTGTATCAGATACAAACGGCGGCTGGAATTTATACAAGTTCTAGTGACAAAAACCCCCGCCGTCAAGCGGGGGTTGTATTGTATATTAATTTTATACTTACGTCTTACAGATCTTCCCAGCCGTCCACGGCAGAGCTTTGATTGTAAGAGGATACATTGGCTTCAAAGAAATTGCTTTTTACATTTCCGTCGCCATTGGTGTCGGCAATTTTTTCCAAGTGCGGATAGGGCGTTTTATCAAAGCCACTGTAAATCGGGTTTAGGCCGATTTCCTGCAAGCGTTGGTTAGTGATAAACTTGGTGTATTGCTCGGTGGTTTCATTGTTGATGCCCACCACGCCGTCGCCAATGATGTGATTGCTCCACGCCATTTCCTGTTCGGCGGCGGTTTCAAACATTTTATACACTTCGTCTTTGTCAAAGAAATCCGGGTTTTCGCTCCAAATCTCTTTAATCATGCGGGAGAATAAGGCACAATGCACCAGCTCGTCGCGGTTGATGTATTTAATTTCGTCGGCGGTGCCAATCATCAGGCTGCGCGAGGCTAAATTGTAGAAGAAATTAAACCCGTTATAGAAGTAAATGCCTTCCAGCAGGAAGTTAGCAATCAGCACGCGTGCAAAGTTTTTCTCGGTGCGGTCATCTAAAAATTTTTGATAAATGTTAGCGATGTATTGGTTGCGCTCTAACAGCACGGGGTCCTCACGCCATTTATCATAAATTTCATTGCGTTTTTCCGTCGGGATAATGCTTTCAATGATGTAGGCATAACTTTGGGAGTGTACGGCCTCTTGATACGTTTGCAGCGCAAGCACGAGGTTTACTTCCGGTGCGGTAATATAATCGCTGATGTGCGGCAAATTGTTGGTTTGAATAGAGTCCAAAAACACGAGGAAGGACAAAATGCCGTCATAGGCTTTGCGTTCGGCTTCGGTTAGCTCGCCATAGGTGCGCTTATCGTCAAAGAGAGATACTTTTTCCGGAATCCAAAAGTTCTCCATCATCACGCGGTAAATTTTGTTACCCCACGAGTATTTTACATTGTTGAGGTTGAACAAATTGGTCACGTTACCGCCGACCATTTGGCGGTGCTGAATCGTGTCATCACCAAAAATGTTAAATAATCTTTTTTCTTTCATAGTTCCTCTTAACTGGCGCAGCTGACGCACTCTTCTTTGGTGGCGGAGCTGCCGTCTTTTTGAATCGTTCTGGTATAGTACAGCGTTTTGATTTCTTTTTGCCAGGCACTGACGATCGTGTCGTAAATGTCCTTGGCGCGCACGTCCATATTCAGGTTATACACCAACTCAATGGACACGCCGGTATCAATCCACTTGTTGAGGTGCGACAACACGTCAATAACGGTGGTTTGGGGGATATTGCGGTTTTCCTGATACGTCCAAAATTTTTCTTTGATAAACGGCGGACAATTGGGAACGCTGCCTTTGCCGTGTGTTTCTACAAAGAATTTGCTATAAATGGGCAGTACAGATGCTGTGCATCCTTGCAGCAGTGACGAGCTGGTATTGGGCGCAATAGCCGTGATTTGGCTATTGCGGATGCCGTGTTTGGCTAAATCGTCAAAAATTTTGTTCCACTCTTTTTGCAATTTTCCGTTGGCGGTAAACCAGGCGCGGTCACGCCCGAGGATAATGCCTTTGCTCCAGTCCGAGCCTTGATACGCTTCAAAGGTTCCTTTTTCGGCGGCCAGGTCAATGGACGCTTGCGTGCAGTATGCGGCAAATTTTTCAAACAGCTCATCTACCGCTTGGGCTGACTTCATATAGGTAATGTCGCGTTTAGCCAGCCAATCGGCCAACCCCATAGCTCCCACGCCAATGGTGCGGTAGCGGCGGTTATGTAGCGACCCTTCCGGCACGGGCACGTCGGTCAGGTCAATAGCGTTGTCTAACAAACGCACGGACGCGCGGCAGACTTTTTGTAATTCTTCGTCGTCAGCGATATTGGCTAAATTGACCGAAATTAAATTGCAGACGTGGATTAAGCCCTCGTTGGCTTCGGACACAATTTTTCCGTCCACAATTTTCTTATCGCCCAGCACTGTCGGACGAACATTGCTATGCGATTCTGTGCACAGGTTCGTGCCCACAATCAACCCGTCGTGCTTGTTGGGGTTGTAGCGGTTTAAAGTATCTTTGAAAGCCAAATACGGCATGCCGGTTTCAATTTGCGAACGCATAATTTTCTTCATCATTTCTTTAGCGTTTACAAATTTGAAAAGCTCCAGCTTGCCGGCTTTTGCGTCGGCGTAAATTTGCTCATACAGCGCGTCAAATTCCGCGCCCCACAACGCGCCTAATTCTTTGCCGTACGTGCGTTTGATTTCGCTCGGGTCCACCAGCAGCCAATCTTGCCCGGCGAGCATACGCTTCATAAAAGCATCGGGGATAATCACTTGCGGGAAAACGTCGTACGCTTTCATGCGCTGGTCGCCGTTTTCGGTACGCAGCTCCAAAAAGTCCTCAATGTCTAAATGCCAAATATCCAGCGATACGGTGACAGCGCCTTTGCGTTTGCCTTGTTGGTTGACGGCCACGGCGGTATCGTTAATAATGCGAATCCACGGGATTACGCCGCCGGACGCATTTTTGACCCCTTTAATACGCGCGCCTTTGCAGCGCACGCGGGAGAGGTTGCAGCCCACGCCGCCACCGAATTTGGAAATGGCGGAAATTTGGTCAATGACATAAAAAATACTGTCGCGGCTGTCGTCCATCACTGTAATAAAACAAGAGCTTAAATTGCCATGCGGGCGGCGCAAATTCATCAGTAGCGGGGTGCCTAAAGAAATTTTGCGTTTAGCCAGCAGCTCATAGGTTTCTTTGGCCCAGGCCATGCGCTTGTTTTTGGGGGAATCCTGATGAATCAGCAGCGCAATCGTGAGGAACACGTCTTGCGGCAGCTCGGCCACGTTGTCGTGCCACTCACATAAATAGCGTTTGACCAGCAAGTTAGCGCCCGCATAGTCATACTCCATATCCCAGGCCGGGTTTTGCCAGCTGGCAGCCTCGGCAATTTCCTGGGCGGTGTATTTAGCGGTAATATTATCTGTATATACGCCGTTAGCGATATTTTGGGCCAGCGTTTTTGGGTAGTCATACAGCGGGTTGCGGCCGCTTTGACGGTAAATTTCCAGCATTTTCAGCCGTCCGGCCACATATTTCCAATCGGGTGCCTGGGCTGAGGTTAAGCTGACCGCGACCGAGATTAAGTGTTTGAGCGCTTCCTGAGCGGTGGTATCGGCCTTTAACAGCGGCAAAATTTTCTCACGCAGGGCGGCAGATTTCACGTCAAGCCCGGCAGTAGCTTTCTCAATAAATTGCTCTAGAATGGTGCCGGTTACGGGGGTAACTGCGGGGGTTTCGGGCGCGGCAGCCACGGCTGTGTTGTCCGTTTGGGGTTTAGTTATTGTTTGCATACAAACGTCCTTACTTACGATAAAAATAGGTATGTCCTTTTATTATAGCTATTCGCTCTTAAGTTAGGCAAACCCCCGACGATACGCAAAAAATGGGTCTGTTGGCATTGGGACTTTGCTCACATAAGCAATAAAAATCCGCTGGTTAGCAGCGGATTTTTGTACTACCCGGTGTTAGGGTTTAGTACATATGAGACAGATTAAGAGCGGCTATGGGAGTGCCGTCATTGCGGGCTTGGTCCCGCAATCCAGGCTGTTAATAAGGAAAAACTTTTATAACACCCAGAGCGCGGATACTCTGCGGGCCGCAGGACTCGGGAATCTCAACCTTATAAAAAACAAAGCGGCTGAAACCCCCGATACCGACCTTCGGGGGTGGCATCACGCATTTACACTCATAGAATTGTTAGGGGCCGTTCTCGTTATCAGCATACTCTCCGCCATTGCGTTGCCGCAATATCAAGCCGCAGTGGATAAAACAAAAGTGATGGGCGCTTTGCAATTAGCGCGCTCGGTCAAAATGGCGGAAGAGGCTTATTATTTAGCCAATGGTACGTATGCCACTAATCAAGAAGAATTGGATTTAAGTTTTTCTAATGGGACAGAAAATCGGTTTGTTAAAAATGGTTGGCGTTTTGATTTGGCCTCAGAGCCGGACCATGGAAGTATGCCTTTTATGCTGTTCTTAATTCTACGGGCGACTATTGGAGCTACCCTATTTGTTTCTCAAGGAGCCAATAAAAAAATCTTTTCTTTCCGTCTTAAAAAAAATACAATATAAACAGATCTGATTTGCGGCTGCGCAAACAGCCGGTGGGGTGCGCCATGCTTCCGTTGACGAAAATTGCAAACGAAGATGTGTTTATAAAAATAATGCGTGTGCTGCTGTCTATGTGTTTTTTGATGGTGCCACTCTTGTTCTTTACGGATTTGACCGCCAATCCCTTTGCCGTGCAGAGCGTACTCCTTTATATATTACTGGCGTGTATGTGCGGTGTGTCTGCGGTGCGCTTTTTGAAAGCCGGACACTTGAATTTCACGCGTACCTTTTTTGATTTGGCTTTTCTGATGTATATCTTGGCCTGCATTGTGGGGTGGCTGTCTTCCTTATCGGCCGCGCCGCAATATTTGCGCCAAACTTTATTTTTTAATTTGTTGGAATTTGGCTCGCTGCTACTACTGGTGGCGGTGGGCGCGTATGTGTTTAGTAAAAATATTGTGTTTAGCGGCATCATTGAAAGTAAAACCCATTACATTATGTTATTTATTGTATGGGGGGCGATGTGGCTGCTGCTGCCGTGGCTGAAAACACATCTGACAGGAAGCGGATTTTTCGCGCATATTTTTGACGTGTATGGCTTGGTGCTATGGGTGACCGGCATTTGGCTGGGCACGCGCATTTTGCGTAAACTCACGCAGGAAAATGTGTTGGTGCTTAGTTTTATTGCGTGTGCGCTGGCGTGTATGTATGGCGTCTTTCAAGGCTTTGGGCTAGACGTGCTGTGGCCGTTTGATATGCAGCAATTTGCCAGCAAAGCTTTTTCCACTTTTGGCAATCCGAACTTTTTATCTTCCTTCGTAGTCATGCTGCTGCCCGCGCTGCTAACCTATTATATGCATACGGAAAGCCGCCGCGATATTTGCGTGTACGGATTTTTGGTGCTGGTGTATCTTTTCTATTTGTCCTTTAGTTTGTGCCGCTCTTGCTGGATAGCCGCCTGTGTGGGGTTGCTGATGATGTGGATGTTTGGTACTTTGCGCGCGCTGATTTGGAAACGTAAAGGCCGCGTGTTTTGGTTGCTCGTGCTGGGGCTTGCGGTGACGTATTTGCCTGTTTTGGTGCAAAGCACCCGCACCGCGGTAGTGAACCGTGTGAGCGAAACGGCGCAAGTGACGCCCGCCAACATTACCTTAAACGTAGCGCGGGAAGATATTTTCCCGGCGTTGCACCAGCGCTTGTACATGTGGGACGTGTCCAAAAATATATTTTTGAAACGTCCGGTCACCGGGATAGGACTAGGCAATTTCCAGACGGGTTTTGCGCGCACGCAAGCGCAAACCTTGCTTGCATATCCGAATTTGCGGGAAATGAAAACACTTACGCAATCGCCGCACAATGAATTGTTTTTCCAGCTGGCGCAAGGCGGCATTGTGGGGCTGGGGCTTTTCCTGTTTATGTTTATGGTGCTGTTTTTAGAGGTGCACGATTTCGCTGCGCGAAAAAAAGAGGGGGATAAAAAGCAGCTGCTGCAAGCGTTGTTCTGCGGCATTTTGGCTATGCTGGCAGACAATATGCTTAACATTTCGCTGCATACGGTGGTGCCGGCCTTTATTTTCTGGTGGTTAGTTGGGGCCGAGGTGAGCGGTGTGGGCCGTGCCGAAACCAATATAGAAGTTTCCACGAACCCTGTCACCAAAGCGGTGGCCTTTGTGGTGCTGGCAGGCAGTGCATTAATTATCGTGTGGCAGGGGTTAGTAATTGGCAGCCAATTTTTATCCTTCCGCGGACAAAAAGAAATTGCACGGAAAAATATCGCAGCCGCGCAAAAGGATTTATCCGCAGCACTGCATATGTACCGCGCTAACAGCGAAGCGGGTTTTATTTTGGGTAATTTATTTTTATCAGAAGAAAAATATGCCCAGGCATTGGAAGCATTTGAAAAAACCTTGTCCGCTGCTGCTTATCGGGATGAAGTGTATGAGCACGCAGCGGTGTCGGCCTTGGGCCAAAAAGATATTGCCAAAGCGGTGCGGTATTTCCGTTCTACGCTGCAATTAAATCCATTTAATTTAGAAGCTTATGAAACGCTGGCCGAACTGGTGAAAAAAGATATCATTTACGCCGAAGCGGAAACTATGAGCCTGCTGGAGCAAGGGCTTAAATTATTTCCGTATGACACCAACTTGTGGCATGCGGTGGGTACCATTTATTTAAAACGCGGTGAAAAGGAATATGCCGAAGCAATTTATGTACAAGCGTTAACTATGGATACGCTGGACAAATCCTTGTTGCGCAGTTTGAAAAAAATATCTACTGGTGACGAAGAAATACCTGCTGTGATTGCGCAGGCCGAAGAGTTACAAAAATATTATGACCAAATCCAAAACTTGCGCGGCACTTCTAAAACAGCACTAAAAAAATTGCGCAGCAACTTGGAAGAATATATCAAAACATATCGGGACGATACCAACGGACCTATTTTGCTGGCGCGTTATTTTTCATTAACCGGAAATGATATTAAATCAAAAGAACTGCTTGAAATGGTGTTGGATAAATATCCAGATGATTTGTCTGCTAATTTGGCCCTGGCTTCCCTTTTGCAAAAAGCAGAGGATAAAGAAAGTGCCACAGAGTATTTGCAAAACGTGTTGTTTTATTATCCGCAAAACCAAACTGCCCGCCGACGGCTGGAGCGTTTGACGGGGGAAAATAATTAAAAGATATAAAAAGGGACTTGCACGAGAAGCTATTTATTTGCTTGAATAATCAAAGGGCTATTTGTGTTCCGAGTATAAAATAGCTTTACAAATGAGCGTAAATTGCTATAATGATTTGTGTGTCGTTTTAATTGCAGAAAGGGAAAATAAAAATCTATGAACAAACTATTTATGCAGAAGGGTAAATTTTTATTTGCGCTGTTGGCGTTGTGCTTGGCCTGCAGCCCTTTGTTTGCGGCTACTTCCGCAAGCAAACAATTGGAAAAAGGTAAACAGCTGTATGCCGCCAATAAAGATGATGAAGCTATGGACGCTTTTATTGATGTGTTGGTCAATGGCTCTCGCGCAGAAGTAGAGGAAGCGAATAAATACATCAATTTGATCCACAGCCGCGTTGGTGGTATTCAAAACCCGGTGGAAGTAGATGTTAATTTTAAAGAAGGTACTGAACGCCGTTTGCAGCCGGCCCAAGATCCGGCAGTATTGCAAGAGCAATTGTCCGCAGAGGCCTCTTCTTTAGAAAAAGAATTGGAAGAAGAAGGGTTGATTGCTCCGGCAAAAGTAGAAATTGATGAAGAAGAGATCGCTCGTCAGCAAGCTCTTTTGGAACAGCAAGCCCAACAACGTGCTTTGGAAATGCAGCAACAAGCCGAACAAAAAGCAAAAGAAGCGCAAGAAGCTGCCACACAAGCTGCTGCCGAAAAAACATCCGCTGCCTCTTCTACATTTATGGATTTAACCAGTCCGTCTGCCTTAAAAGCACGCCAGCTTTATACCAGCCAAAAATTGGATAGCATGAAAGAAGCGGCTATTGCAAAGCTGGAAAAAACAAAAGGCGTGCGTGTCTATTTCCGCAACGGATTACCGGATGCCATAGATATTGATAGTGATGTGCTGTTTGACGGTACAAAATTTCGTACAGATGCACAACCTGTATTAGATGAATTATATACTTTAATGGCTCTCACTCAAGGTGCGGGTTACATTATTTTACCGCCGGGATCTTATACAGACAATATCACACTGTCCGGCATCCGCCAGGCGATGGCGTTAAATTCTTTCTTAGTACATAAAGGTTTGTCTTCCGGTAAATTAAGTTACAATATGGGTTTGTTTGATCAAGAACCTCCTGCCAAATTTGCTAATTTAGACGGTTTGTCCGTTGTGTTTGATTTTGATGCTGATTTGCCGGCTGCTTTGCCAGATGCAGCCAGTGTCAGCAAGCTGCCTATGCTTAGCATGGCGGTTGTTCCCGTAAGCAATAAAATTGATCCGTCTGCCGGAGAAACCTTTGTGATTGATTTTTCTGTTATTGAAACCGTAAATGCGATTGATAACTGGCTGTTTCAAGTGGTGCAACAAGGAGCTAATGATACCTATTATGTTGTCCGTCAATTGGAAGGATTTGCACCGGTATATCATCAGTTAATGTGGAACGGACGCAAAGGGATTATCGGCCCTGAATTGGAATGTGGTAAGTATACCTTCGTCTTAACAGCTGCGGATGTGCAAGGCGGAAAACATACGCTGCGCCGTCAAGTAGAAGTAGCTTGTACTGCGAACAAAAAAGCTGCTACCAAAACAGCTACAGCCGCAACTACAGCTAATAATTCAAAATTGAATTATAAAACAGCCCGTTTGTGGACTAAACCGGGTCGCACCATGAAGATGGACGTACAACCTGTTGTTTATACAGAACCGGAAGTTGTTGATCCGTTAGACGCAGTCACCTACCCGAGTACGTCTAACAATGATCAGCAATTGTTACAACCGACCCCGGCTCCTGTCGCGACGCAGGGGGTAAGCAATCCGTATGATATGCCGTATGAAGATTATGGGAACTAAAATTTTATGAATATTGCTAACACGTTAATTGGTGTCAATATGAAAGCCCACCCAGAGGCATTGGGGCTTTATATTGGACTAAATGAAATGTACATTGCCCAAAGCGTACGTAAGGACGGTAGTATTACGTTGGAATCGTTGTTACGTGTGCCTATATCTGAAGTGGATCACGCCAAGTTAAAACCCTTGGAGTTGAATGATGGATTTTTTGATGAAGATAATTGGTTAGATGCATTGACGAAAGTGGCCGCCAAAAAGAAATGGACTAACAAAAAAGTTGTAGTGTCTTTGTCTTCTTCATTTTCTTTGTTGCGTCACTTCGTTGTTCCTACCATGATTGAGCGTAAACATTGGAAGGAAGCTATCCCGCTGCAGGCGCGCAAATATATTCATTTCCCGTTTGAAAAAACCTTATATTCCTATTATGTGTATGAATTTGAGTCTGCCGCTACTAAACAAAAGCGTTTGGGCGTCATATTTACCATGACACCTAAGAAAGTAGTGGAAAAACTAGAGAAGGGATTGAAAAGTTTGGGCTTAGAGCCGATTGTTATTGAGCCTTCGCCTCTTTCTTTAAGCCGTGCCTTTAGTGAGAATGATAAAGAAGCGGTGGACGATGCCGGTCGCATCTATTCCTTCTTTGGAACGGACGTGGCTAGCTTTGTGTTTACTAATGGAAACGCTCCTGTATTGCTTCGGGAAGTGGAAATAGCGGGAGCTCTACCGGTAGAGCGTCGTCGTTTTGAAATTACTAACTGTACTGAATTTATCGGCAAACAGTTAGAACGTGATCCGTTTGAGGAAGCGGTTATCATGGGAGTAGATACAGATAACTGGACTCCTGTATTAGAGGCTGATTCCAAAAAGCCGGTACGAAAATGGAATTTAAGTGAAGTGTACGGTATAGAAACTAAATCGGCTGGAGAGATGGCCTCCATCGGTGCCAGCATGAAGTTTTATGACGAAAAAGGGCCAGATTTAGATTTTATTAAACGTAGCCGCTTGAGTGATTACGAGTATAATGCCGGGTTGATGGCTTGGAAGATCGTGATATTGATTGCCTTGGTATTTATCGGCTTGTTAGTGAAAACCTGGTTCGGGCTGTATACAGATGAGCAACGCTTGAAAAAATTGCGCAAAAACACATCTAATGTGTTGGCGGACTTTGAAGGTTTAACTGCTCAACAAATTGAAAGCAATTTAAACCGTATTAAAACCCAAAATACCAATCTGGATAACTTGGTTTCCAACGCTTATGTAACGCCTGTGTTGGTAGATATTGTGAAAGCAATTCCGACGGATGTGTGGCTAGCCAAAATCAGTTATAAGGAAGAATTTCCATCAAAGAAAGGAGGCAATCGCTCCTTGATTTTGGAAGGTTTTATTAAAACAGGTAATTCGGACCAGGATTTAACTTTAGGGAAGACGTTTTATGATAAGTTAATTCAAACCCCCTCTATTAAATCTATGTGTGGAACAAAAGGGGAAATTAAGTATCGTGATTTGGCTCTGCTCGGAGAAGGAAATACGACAGGCTCCGGTAGCAATGGTAAAAATAAAGAAACTTCCTTTGTGTTTACTTGTGATAAAGGAGGATCTGCCAAATGAACAACCCTATAAAAAATCCGAATAAATGGCTGGAATCTCTTAAAGCGGGATTTCGCGATATGAAAACGGTACTGCAAGATAATAATTATAAACTGTTTGTGAAGCAGCTTTCTGCAGTAATTATTTTGTATTTCCTTTTCCGTTACGTTAACACCTCTATTCTTAACAAGCAAACTACGGTGGTGGGGCGTATAGATGCTGTTCATGCGCAGCAACAAAACGAAAAAGAATATTTGGCCAATAAAAAGAAATTGCTGGAATTGGAGCCCCGTTTCCCGGACATTTCTGTAAAAAATGACTGGCTGTTACGGCAAATCGTGGCGGTGTTTAAAGATTCTAATTTGCTGCCCAAAGTAGGGGCCGCTCAGGCGGAAGACGCCAGCAATAGCGCCTACACGGTAGCTACAATTCCGGTAGATTTAAACATTTCTTATGACAGCTTTGGCCGCTTAATGGCAGATATTGAAAATCGTTCCGAATATTTGCGCGTTACGGATTTCTCCATTGATAAACAGAAAGAAAATTTAGGGCAAAATACGATTAAAATGCGTATTAGTACGGTGTTTCTCAAAGAGAAAATTGCTCCGGTAATATTTAAAGATAATCCGCAGCAGGCAGGGGGCAAAAAATGAAAATAAAATATTCTCTTATCGCAGTCTTGTGTTTAAGCGGGGCGTCTGTTTGGGCAGCTTCGGATTTTGCACCTGCCGTGCCGGATTTGAATTTACCCTCGGAAACAGAAGAACAAGCGGCACCGGCTCCTGCGCCAAAACCGGTTCCTGCGCCGGCCCGTCGCAAAGCGGCGCAAACGGCCAGACCTGCTGCTCCTGCTAACAAGGGAGTTATTGCTATTACAAATTCCAATGTTTCCAATGAAGAAGTAATGGTGCAGAAAATGAATCCCACCTTGCCGCCAGTATCTATTGAAAAAGTTCGGGCAGAATTAGATGCGGAAGAAAAGGCTAGAAAGGGGGGCTCTGATGCCCAGCCAATAGAAGCCGGTGCTCCTGTAGGGGAGCAAGCCGCTACGGTACGGGATACCTCTACCCAAGCGTCCCCAGCCAACACCCCTTTACGGGTTTCATATAAACCGGTTACAGATCGTGATCCTACCTTGTCTCCGGACGATGTTTTGCTGCTTAAACATAGAGAAGAAGAACGTTTGCGGGCCATTGAGTTAGAAAAACAGCGCAGATTAGATGCAGAGAAGAAGCGTCTGACCGAGCTAGAGCGGCAGCGTCAGTTGGAGTTGGAGCGCTTGCGTGACCCCTCTAAAGAAATCCGTGGTAAAATCCATATCAATGGTATCATTGGTCAAGAAGTGTTTATTGGAGAGAGGGTATATACTGTGGGCCAAAGTGTGTTGGGGGCGAAGATTGTAAGTATACAACCGGATGCCGTCGTATTCACATATAAAGGCCAAAAATTTACAAAGAAGGTTACATTGAAGTAAAGGAAATTACAGGAGGATAGATGAAAAATAGCTTAGTAGTCGTGCTAGCCGTGCTGATGGTAGCTGTTAGTTTGCCACTGACGGTAAGCGCACAAAACACGGTAGCAGATGCTACTGTCATCTCGGCTGACGAAACGGTAAGACTTTCTGGTGAGCCGGATTTGTATAAGGAAACAGAGGTCGCTTCTCCGTTGGACCGTAAAGTGTCCATTCGTGTGTCAAACGTACCTATATCGGCCTTTTTAAACAGTATTACCACTCAGGCCCAGATTAACTTCATCATGAGTGAAGAGTTTGCCAATAAAAAGGTGACTGCTTCCTTGACGAAGGTAACCGTACGTGAAGCTTTGGACACGCTGTTACGCGTGCATGGGCTAACCTATCAGCGTATTGGTAAAAGTGATAGTTATGTGGTTACCAAGCGTTCTAATGACGCTCCGGATACTATTACGAAAATTTATACGCTAAGCTATATTTCGCTGCAGTCCATCGGTTCTGCATCTAGCGAGTTAGCCAGCATCATGCCACAGGATGTTTCTTCGCCTAGCTCTGGCTATATGAGCTCTAGCTATAGCAACGGTAATAGCTCTTCCTCTTCTTCTAATGGAGATGCTTACTCAGGTTCTGCGGAGATTATCGGCATTATCAAGAGTATGCTTTCCCCTGTAGGCCGCATTGCAGTAGATCCGCGTACCAATAAGCTCATCATTACAGATGTGGCAGAGGTATTTCCTCAGATTGAAAACATTTTGGCTGAGTTGGATATTAAACCGCCCCAAATTTTGATTGAAGCGCAAATCGTAGAAGTCAGTAAGACAAGCGGTTTGACTTTGGGTTTTGAATATGGTGGTTCTGATGGTACACTCGTCAGTTTCACTGGGCCGAAACGTGAAGTAAACTCTGAATATATGCGTGGCTGGAACAGTGATCATACTAGCAAATTACACGGGTGGGACTGGATCTTCCCCAGTGCTAATGATACAAGCAGTGGCTCCTCTGGCGGCGATAGCGGTGAGGGGGGTGATAGCGGTGATAGTTCTGCCGGTATCTTGGATTTCAGTGCTTTCAAAATTGTATTGAGAAGCTTGTTAACCCGCGGTGAAGCTAAATACTTAGGTAAACCGAAAGTGGTCACGCTTAACAACAAAACAGCGACGATTACCACTTCTACTGACGCAACTGTAGGTTTTACGCAGTCCTTATCAGGTAGCGGCAGCACTGAAATGGCCACCTCTTCTGCGGAAAGAAAACGGGTAGGTTTAACCTTGCAGGTTACTCCGCAGGTCAACCGCGAAGGGTATGTAACGCTCTATGTGCAACCGTCTTATTCGGACCTGGTCAGCTCCGGTTTTGACAATACCAAAGATACAACGACTCGTGCCACTTCCACGCTGGTGCGTGTGAAAAATGGTCAAACAGTTGTTATCGGTGGTTTGCTCACTTCTCGTGAAACGGACCAAACTCGTAAAGTGCCTCTCTTGGGTGACATCCCCATATTGGGATGGCTCTTTACCAGCCGCAGCACGTCTAAAACGACAACTGACTTGGTTATTTTCATCACACCGACGATTTTGGCGGAGTAAACGTCGGGGTATTTGTGACTTATTTACTTGCCCCCTTTGCTATCAAAAGGGGGCAAGTGCAAAGAATGACATTTGTATGAGAGCATAAAGGAAAGCAAAATGGCAAAAGAATTAACTGATATTTTATTAGAACAAGGCACGATTAATGAAGAACAAATTAAACGTGCAGATACTTATGCCCGTCAAAATAATACTTCTGTGGCAGATGCATTGGTGTTGTTCGGCTTTGCAACCGAAGAACAAGTGACTTCTGCCCGGGCCAAACATCTTTCTCTCCCTTATGCTTCCAAAGAAAATGGTATTTTAAATCCGGAACGAGAACAAGAATTGCACAAATTGGTTCCGGAAAAATTTGCTCGTGAAAATTTGGTCATTCCTTTGTTTATTGAAAATAATGAACTGGCCGCCGCCTTCTATGACCCTTCCAACTTGTTCTTGATGGATAATATCCGCATGATGGCAGGTAAAGAAGTGCAGCCGTTTATTGCCAGTAAGAGCCAAATTTTATCTGCTATTGATGCGTTTTATGGGCATAAAAATCTATTGGAAGAAGTGGTAAACGAGGCCGAAAAGGGCTCGAGTACTACTAGTACAGCTTCTGATGAAGATGTGCAAATTGATTCCGGTAATTTGGATTTAGACCGTGATTCGGCTAATTCTTCCCAATATATTAAACTGGTAAACGCTATTTTGAAACAAGCAGTTTCGGAGCGTGCGTCTGATATTCACTTAGAGTTATTTGACGAGCGCGTGAGTTTGCGTTTCCGTATTGATGGTTCTTTATATGAACGCACACCGCCGACAAAAGATTCTGTAGCCGCTATTATTTCCCGTATTAAAATTTTGTCTAAACTAGATATTGCCGAAAAGCGTTTGCCGCAGGACGGCAGTTTTGGTATGAAATATCAAAACCGTGTCATTGAGGTCCGTGTATCTGTGTGTCCGGCCGTGTACGGGGAAAAGCTCGTGCTTCGTATTTTGGACCGCGGTACTGGGGAAATGAACGTAGACAAATTGGGTTTTGAGCCGGAACAGAAAAAAGCCTTTTTGGAAGCGTCTCATTTGCCTCACGGATTAATTTTCTTGACCGGGCCAACAGGGTCTGGTAAATCTACCACCTTAAACGCGGTGTTGACCACTATTCGCACACCGGAATTAAACTTTATGACACTGGAAGACCCGGTAGAATATAAGCTGGCTGGTATCAGCCAAGTGCAGGTGAAACCGCAGATTGGCCTTACCTTCGCGGCGGGCTTGCGTTCCTTCTTACGTCAGGACCCGGACGTAATCCTGGTAGGTGAGGTCCGCGATAACGAAACAGCGGAAGCGTGTTTGAAAGCTGCTTTAACAGGTCACTTAGTGCTTTCTACTTTGCACACCAATGACGCGTTGGGTGCTATTCCCCGCTTGATTGATATGGGTATGGAGCCGTTCTTACTTTCTAGCTCTTTGGCTCTGGTGGCTGCCCAGCGTTTGGTGCGTATTTTGTGTCCGTATTGTAAAGTACCGTATCAGCCAGAAGCAAGCCAGGTGGCAAAAATTATTACCGAAGGACATTTTAATCCCAAGGACGTAAATACATGGACGTTCTATAAAGCAGTGGGCTGCCCGAAATGCGTAGGAACCGGCTTTTTAGGCCGCCGCGCTATTTATGAGGTATACCGCATTAATGAAGAAATGCGTAATGTTATTTATAAATCGCAAGATTTGATTGAACTGCGCAAAGCGGCTACGAAAACCGGTACACTGAATTTGCGCGCAAACGGTTGGCGAAAAGTAGTCAAAGGTCTTACGACCGTTGACGAAATTCTAAATGTCACAACGGAGGATTAAGGGTTTTATGCAAAAGTATATTTATGTCGTTAAAGACGCGGCCGGAAAAACCCGCAAGGGCAGTATTAATGCCGAGAGCCGGGATCGTGTCATTTATGCCTTGCAAAATAAAGGATATATTATTCTGGAAGTAAGAGAAGGCGGGCATTCTTTATTCGGCAACAAGAACTCAAGCCGAAAAGTTGGCGGGAAAGTACCCGGTTACGTGTTGGCCTTCTTCGCCGAACAGTTATCTACCCTAATTGCTGGCGGTGTGCCGCTTGTGCGTGCTATTGCGCTGCTCAGTGAATATTCCTCTAGTCCGCGTTTAGGATTAGTACTGAGCCAGGTGGCTAAAGATATTGCGGGGGGAAACTCCTTACATTCTGCCTTAAGCCATCACCCCAAAACGTTTGACACAATTTGGCTTTCTCTGGTAGAGGCGGGCGAAGTCGGTGGTAATCTAGCGGATACATTGGAGCAAATTTCAGCCTATATTAAGATGCAAGAAGGCATGAAGAGTAAAATTATTACTGCCATCACCTATCCGGCTATTTTGTGTGTGGCATCTGTGGGCGTGCTGATTTACTTTATCTTGGGTATTGTACCGACATTTGCTCAAATCTTTAAAGATTTTAATATTGAACTGCCCATGATTACCGTGGTAGTGCTTGCCGTTTCCGGATTTTTAATCAATCACGGTGTGCTAATTATCGTGTCATTTATTGTGGCTGTTTTAGTGTTCCGTTTTTATATTAAAACGCCGGAAGGAAGAAAACGCTGGCATGCCTTCCTTATCTCTATGCCCATTTTCGGCAATTTCTTGCGTAATATTTATTATTCTCGTATGTTGACGACTCTGTCCACCTTGTTGCGCAGCGGTGTGACGATTTTGAACGCTATCGTGGTATTGGAAGATTCCTTCAATACAAACGTCATTATTCAAAATGCACTGCGCCAAGCTAAGACAGAAGTGGCGGCCGGGCGGTCTATTTCTGATTCGTTCCGGGCAGCAGGTGTGTTCCCGGGGCTGATGACTGAAATGATGTTAATGGGTGAAGAATCTGGTAAACTGCCTAGCATTATTGGCACGCTATCTAGATTTTATTCTGACCATGTGGACCAGTTTATTGCCCGTTTCTCGGCGGTTATTGACCCGATTTTGATTGTGGGCGTCGGTTCGCTGATTGGTATTATTGTGGCATCTATCTTCTTGCCGATTTTCAAGTTGTCTCAAATCGGTGGACAATAATAAGAGGTGCATATGCATAAAAATGCGCGTAGCGGTTTTACATTGCTGGAAGTATTGATTGTGGTGCTGATTGCAGTGATTGTGACTATGTTTGCAGTACCTGCGTATAAAAAAGCACAAGAAAAAAACCGCTTCCGCGCCGCCTCGGGAGTGCTGATTGATATAGGTAATGCCATGCGTATGTTTTCGGAAGATTATCCGACTCTGTCCCGTTCGGGCACGGTTAGAACTCCGGCTGATACGACTAGCACTACTCCGCCAACCGATGAAAAACAATTTGTAGGCTGGTTACAAAGTCATAATTATTTAAATAAACTTCCGCTTACGTCGGACAAGTATATGGATTATCAATTTGTTTTTAACACTAGCGGAACGAAAAATATATGTGGATCGTGCGCAGGAATAGTTTGTATGAAAGATACCCGCAGCGGCAGCCAATATCCGTGTGCGGCCATTGATAAATATGGACAGTTTATACAGTAAACGTATGATAAATAAAAAAGGATTTACATTGGTAGAATTATTGGTAGCAGCCACCATTATCGGGCTGCTGGCAGCCTTTGCGACCACACAATATCGTAATTCTGTGGCAGAGGGGCGTTGGACCCAGGCGAAAGCCCAGACGGACCAATTGGCAAATGCCTTAGAGCGTGCTTGGATAGATTATCCAAATCTAACTTTTTCTGCCGCCGGTCAAATGACGAATGTGTCTCGTGATACCGATTGTATATTTCGTTTAGGCATGCAGACTTCCGTACCTATCAATCAGCTGATTGCGTGCGGATATTTGGACAATTCAGACTGGTCTGGTACATATTTCACTTTCTATTCGTGCAGCTGGGGCTGGGTGTAGTGCCGATTATCTTGCTTGTATGAGTGCCAAATCAACAGCGCGTGTACCTGCCTCATATAAAAATAAAAGATACTGTGTAAGCCAAGACGGAATAGGGATAGAATTAGCACTTTAATTTTAAGGACAGATAAATATGACGCACAAAAAAGGTTTTACCCTCATGGAAATTTTATTTGTATTACTAGTTATCGCACTAGTAGCACTAGTAATGAGTTTTGCTATGCCGATTTTCCGTTCTGTGCGTTATGATGTTAAAAATGCACGCGCCCAAGCGGCCCTGAAAAAACTGGCCGAAGCGCGGCGGCATTATTATCAAATCAGCAAGGGGTCTGATGTGGCAGCGGGGTCTTTTGCCGGTTCAGAAATTCTTTCTCTTATGGAGCAAACTCCGACGTGTTCTAATGTCATAGCCAGCGGCGTGCCTCATGTTTCTGCCGGTATCAGTTTTGGGCAATTATTTGCGTGCGGATATTTAAATTGGCGTGATTTTTCGGACTTGCCTTATAGGTTTTATATCTGCGATACAAACTCGTGGTCAGGCACCGATAGCCCTTGCCGTGGATCGTCAGATGGCAGTATGGAATCCGACGGACCGGTATATGTGGGTGCTTTAGGTACCAATCAAGCCGGGAAAAAATATGCTTACGACAGCACCGCAGCTGATCCGTATCACATGTTCGTATTACGAGACATGGTCGTGCAGGATAACGCTAAATAAGAGGGACGATATGAGAAAAATTTTAAAGAATAACAAAGGCGTTACCTTACTAGAAGGGTTGATCGCTTTGATGTTGCTAGCAGTAGTAGCAACCGGTACTTTTGGCGTGTTGCTTTCTACTTCGCGCAAAACGGCGCAGCCGGATATCCGCGAAGAAATGGCACTGGCAGTGGACCGGGCAGCTCAAATGTTGCAAGTGTATACCGTCCCTGATAGCGCAAGCGCGGCAATTACTGGAAGTACGTTATATCAACATGGATTGTGTGGGTATCAAGATGAAACGGATCCAGTCGCTACAGGAAATCCTCATTATATTAATTGTTTATTACCGCCTATGTGCGATACGTCTAATGGGTCTTCGTTTTCATATACGGTAGTTGGGGCTAACACGGATGTGCGCAATAAGCTTAAGAACTCTGATAAAGATAGTTTGCAGTTAGGAACTACAGCCAAGCTGTCTTATTCAGTAACATTTAACATTACTTGCAATGGATTTACTTTATGAGACATACATATCACTTCTTTCACCAATTGGGCCGTACCTCTCGCGGTTTTACCTTGACAGAGGTGTTGCTGGCTGTCATGATCATTGGATTGATTGGTATTTCGCTAGCGGCACTAACGCGGGCTGCCTCTCGGGAAGGGAGCGTGGGTCGTAGCAAAATTATGCTGCGTAATAATTTATCTATCTTTGTACGTACTTTGCGTCAGGATATGGCAGAAGCTTCCTATATTCCGTCAGATGGAATCGCAGGAGAATTGACATTGAATAATGCCAGTCCTGTTGCTTTACTAAAGTTAGCCAAAAATGTAGATTCCCAAGGAGCCCGTTTAAGTTCTTCTTACACTCCAGAATATGTCACATATTGCTTCAAACGCGGAACGGACAATGCTAGCCCGATTGTGCCATCTGCTGCGTACCGCGGAGGAGCTATTTACCGGGTGGTTAGTAGCAGTGACTTTGCTGAATGTGATGACGATACCACTGGAGACGATACAAATTTGGTGTTAAACAATGTGAAATATATTTCGCCTACTACACAGATATCCTCGTCAGTTTACTATCCTGTGCCGCTGTTTACACGCAATGGATTTAGCCGTAATATGAACAGTTTGCTTGATGTGAAACTGATTGTAGAACTGCGCAGTAATCCGGTAGTCAATGATGTGATAGAAGAGACCTTTGCCATGCCAATGGGATATTAGGGGGAGCTATGAAACTCAATAAAAAAGGTGCCGCTTTGATGCAAGTGTTGCTAGTCGCATTAATCCTATCGGGTATTGCTACTATGCTCTTGCGCGCCAGTTTATCGCGCACGACGTCCGCACGAAAAACCCGCCGTACGGTGTCTGCGCAAGTGCTCATCCAAACCTGTATGGCAGAAGTAAATGCCTTGTGGGGAGCCAAAACACCGGAGGCCTATTACCGGGATATGCAAGGAGATAGCAACGGCCCTTACATGTATTGTAAAACGGTAAATGCGAATGGTGGTTGTGATGCTGCCGAACCTACGTATACTTGTACCATTGACAACCCATACGCCTCTACTGATTTTAAAGTGGTAGCTTCTTTTGTGAAGGATGGGGATGATTGGAAACTGCAATATGCAATTACTCAAGGCGGGGATTATCTGTAACACTTTGCTGCGCTGTTTGATAATTGTTTGCTGTGTGGGTTGTTGGACAAGTGCGTTTGCACAAACAGCTGACAAGGTTGCTGCAGCCCCTGCCGAAGCAATACAAGAGGCGCCCGCCTCTACAAGCCTTACCCTTCTTAAACAAGCCGCTTTATACGATACCCCAACCGTTCCGGTGCCAGAAAGTGTTGCTGTTTCGGCTGCGTCTGCTCCGCGTGTGACCGCTACGGAGCAAGCTATTGACCAGAACAATGCACTGGCCGAAGGGGAAAAGCAGCCAAAATCTTCCTCTGCTGCGGCTGTTCCGTCCGGAAATGCTGCCGTCCCGGCTGCCAGCTTATCGGATAAACAAAAAGCTTTTATTGATAAATATTCACATTTGGCAGATGGACAAGCACAACCCGCTGCTTCTTCATCCGCCGCATCTGCTGTTTCTGCCGGGCAAACGTCCGCTGCTGCGTCTGTTGCGGTTGCTGCGCCCGCCAAAACTAAAGCCGCGTTTGACCCCAATGAATATCGCCCGGGTGTTACCTGGAAACCCAGCCAAAGCACACATTTTAATATCTATACGCAGGCGCGTAGTAGCGGCATTGGCTCGTCTAATATGCAAATGACTTTTGAAGCAGCTTATGAGACATTGCGGCGCAATATTCCATGGATGATGTCGGGGAAAGTGCGCGTGTTTGTTTATCAAGACCATGACAATTATTTAAAATACGAGCCGCGTGCCAAAGCATGGACGCGCGCTTTGTCTTATCCTACACGTGACGAACTGGTTGTGTATGACGAACCGGGCAAGCAAAAAGAATTGCAAGAAGTGTTTACGCATGAATTAGTACACGTGTTTACGCAGCAATTTTTTGCTCCCAAGGGCAGCACAAAACTGATGACGCCGGTTTGGTTAGACGAAGGTCTGGCGGTTTATATGGAAGACCAAGCCTACAATGGGTCGCAGGGTGGGCAATGGTCGCAGGATTTGCGTAAATTCAATATTGTCCCCGACCATAAAATACAAACGCGCAGTGCGGGCATTTTGGGCCGCACCCCTAAACCTGCCGGAGCGCGGCGCAGAGGCCGCCGGGTTGTATTTGTATCCTTTGACAAATTTATCCAAGAAGGCTCCCTCGCTGCTATGGAGAAACAAGGCCGCACGCAGGATTGGTATTTACAAGCCTATGCCATGGTGCGCTTTTTGCTTAACCGCAGCGGTGGCAGCTCTCCGTCTAACCGTATGCAGTTTGAACAGCTTACCAAGCTGCTGGCGCAAGGGGAATTGAAACGCGACCCGGTCACCGGATATCCGCTTAAAGACAAGGCTGGCAATTCTGTCTATCAGCCGTACAGCTTGGAAAAAGCCCTCAAAAAAGTCTATTATTACAACAGCCTGTCAGACTTTGAAGAAAAGTTTTGGCAATGGCTGGACGGTCTGAAATAAACTTCCCGCAACTCATAAAACGCGAAAAACGCATAAAATGCGCCGTTTCTTCGTCTGAAATTTGACAAAATCCGTAAAATCTGCTATAATATATTTGTACAAACGTTCCCGGTTTGTATATTTTTTTGTCCTTATTTTCTTCGTTTTCTATATGTGCACCGCCCGGTGCCACTATAGCTTCCCGCAGGAGTAGTCGTGAGTGAGTCTAATGAAAATTTACTGTTTCCTGTAGAGGAAACTGTGTCGGACGCTGCCAAGCGTGCGTCCAAAGTACCTACAGTGCGTAAAACGCGCAAAAAGCCCGCCAAACGCCGCGCAAAGGCCGTGGGCGAGCTTGCGTACCAGCCGGAATTTGCCGCGCGCCTATTGGCGTTTTTTGACGTGCCGCCTTTTAGAGTGACGGAAGTGCAAAAAAAGGACGGCTCTATTTCCTTGGTGGAAACCGCCTCGGAACTGCCCACCTTTGCGGCGTTTGCGCGCAGTTTAGGCGTGACGCAAGTGCAGCTGATGCAGTGGGAAGAAGCATATCCGGACTTTGCGCAAGCTGCCAAAAAAGCGCGCGATTTGCAGGGCGATATTTTAATTCAAAATAGTTTGCGCGGTAATTATTCGTCGTCTTTTGCGGTGTTTACGGCTAAAAATATTTTAGGTTGGACCGACGGAAAGGAAGCTCTTTCCGCGCCGCAAATTATTTCCGTGCGGTGGGAGAAATAAATGCCGCGTACCCAAAAATCCGCCTCTGCTGCCGTGACTATCCCGTACAAGCCGCGCCCGCCGCAGCCTCTTATCCATGAGGCACTAGAAAGTCACCGCTTTTGCGTACTGGTAACGCATCGCCAAATGGGTAAAACCGTGTGTGCGGTCAATCATCTGTTGAAAAGTGCGCTGCAAAATACACGTCCTGCGGGGCGGTATTTTTATATTGCGCCTTTTTTAAAACAGGCAAAGTTGATTGCGTGGGATTATGTCAAACGCTTTGCGGCGCCGCTGCCCGGGATTAAACTGTCTGAAGCGGAGCTGTGCGTCAGTTTGCCGACGGGGGCCAAGATTTGGCTGCTGGGGGCGGATAATCCCGATGCCTTGCGCGGCACGTATGCCGACGGAGTAATCCTGGACGAGTACGCGCAAATTAAAAAAGATGTGTATGACGAAATTGTGCGCCCTATGTTGCTTTCGCGCGGCGGCTGGGTGGTGTTTATGGGCACACCGAAGGGGCAAAATCAATTTTACGAGCTGTATAACGAGGCGTGCAAAGCTGCGCAAACAGACCCGGCGCATTGGTGGTGCGGGGTTTTTCCCGCTGATGAAACGGGCGTGATTGCAGCGCAAGAGTTGGAAGAAATACGCCGCCGTACGCCGGAGCATTTGTTCCGCCAAGAATATTTGTGCGATTTTACCGC
The DNA here is from genome assembly GCA_905235355.1 of uncultured Elusimicrobiales bacterium. Classification (GTDB taxonomy): domain Bacteria; phylum Elusimicrobiota; class Elusimicrobia; order Elusimicrobiales; family Elusimicrobiaceae; genus Avelusimicrobium. Next base: position 19,140 of record CAJOLM010000004.1, on the reverse strand, counting down.
TGATGCCGAAGATGTTTTTATTCCCATGAGTTTAGTGTCAGAGGCGTGCGGGCGCGCGTATGCATCTGCGGAGGTGGCGCACGCGCCTAAAATTATCGGGGTAGATCCGGCGCGCTTTGGGGCGGACCGCAGCGTGATTTTTAAGCGGCGCGGTTTGCAGGCGTATGCGCCGGAAGTGTTTCAAAAAATAGATCACATGACACTGGCTGCGCGTGTGGCAGCAGCCATAGAGGAGTTTCGCCCGGATGCGGTATTTATTGACGCGGGTTGCGGCGGCGGCGTGATTGATAGGCTGCATCAATTAGGGTTTGAAGTGACGGAAATCAATTTTGGAGCGTCGCCGCTTAAAGCCGGGCAATATGCTAACAAGCGCGCGGAGATGTGGGGAAATTTGAAAGAGTGGCTGCAAGCGGGCGGCGCACTGCCGGCATTACCGGAACTGAAGGCGGATTTGTGCGGGCTGCGCTATGATTTTGACCCGGCGGGCCGCTTGCGTTTGGAGAGCAAAGACGCACTAAAAGCACGCAGTGGGCGCAGCCCGGATTTGGCAGATGCGCTGGCGCTGACATTTGCCCTGCCGGTGCAAAGGCGCGCTGTGCAACCACATTTTGCACGCACGGAATATGATGTGATTTAATATTATTTTTATCTGGATTGATAAAAAATACTAACTTTTATAAAATATTTTTACGACGTAAAATATATGTTTTACTAACAAAAATACTTGACAATGCTAACAAATTATGCTATAATTAGCTTGTCAGTAGAAAAGTAGCAGCCGTACTCTAGACGTACACTTCCCGAAAAGCAGTTCTTCCCGTGGACCGGTACACGGCCCCGCGCACGCTTACAGCGTGCCTAACATAAGCGTAGTCAGCAGTACCAGTAAAATCACCGTCAGTATGGCGGAAATCCAAGCGGCTTTCTTTTTGCTGCCGCGCGGAAATAGTCCGTGCGTAATGATGTAAAATCCCGGAAAAGCCAGCAACGCCGCAAATATCAAAATCAAAATCATGCCACCCATGGTGTGCCTCCAGATGTAGTTTCTTATATAGTAATAAATTTTGGTCCTACCCGGTTAGTACAATTTTAGTTTATTTCACAAAGGGGATGTATGAACACAAATAATCCACTCGCTGCCGACGCATTTCGCCGGCAATATGACAGTATGAAAACCGACGCGCAAGATTGGCAAAAAAGCTGGAAGGAGCTTTCGCGCTATATCGCACCGACGCGCGGTTTTTTTGAAGGGGACCGCCCCAGCGACGGGCGCAAAATTGACCACCGCAGCCTGATTGATTCCGATCCGCTGCTGGCAGTAGAAGTATTAAGTGCCGGTATGGTATCGGGCCTGACAAGCCCCAGCCGCAGCTGGTTTGAACTCAGTTTGCCTGACGAAAAACTGATGAAACAAAGCGGCGTGCAAGATTGGCTTTATGAAGTGCGCCGCCGCATGGAAGAGGTTTTTTCGCGCTCTAATCTGTACTATGCATTGCATGGGTTTTATCAAGAAATTTCTGTGTTTGGCACGGCGGCCTTTTTGTTGGAAGAAGATTTTGACAAGGTCATCTCTTGCCGCTTGTTTACGGCGGGGGAATATGTGCTGGGTACGGACGACCAAGGCAATATCAACGCATTTGGACGTGAATTTGATTTAACCGCGCAGCAACTGCTGGAGCGTTTTGGCGCGGCGCATTTGCCGGATCAGGTGCTGCGTGCTGCCAAAGAAAAACGCAACGGTTGGTACAAAGTGCGCCACGTAATTATGCCTAATCCGCAGCGTGATGACAGTAAGGCAGACGTCGGACATATGCCATATGTGTCAGCCTATTTCACCCCGCAAGGGCAGCTGCTTAAACGCGGCGGATATCAGGAATTTCCGGTTATTGCGGCGCGGTGGGAAGTGCGCAACTCGTCTGACATTTACGGACGCGGACCGGGTTGGAAGGCTTTGGGCGACGTAAAAATGTTGCAGAAAATGCAAAAGACAAAACTGGTCGCCCTTGATAAAAATACCAATCCGCCCATGATGGTTTCTTCTAATGTGCAGGGCGAAGTCAATTTGCTGCCCGGCGGTTTAACACGCTACAACGGCACGACGGATGCTGCTGTCAAGCCGGCCTATCAAGTACCGGTGGATTTAAATGCGCTGGAAGCCAGTATTGAGCGCGTCAAACAAACCATTCGCGGGCAATTTTTTGCAGATGTGTTTTTGATGCTCAGCAGCCAAAACTTTAGCCGCATGACCGCTGCCGAAGTGGCCGAGCGTCACCAGGAAAAAATGCTCGTGTTAGGCCCGGTGCTGGAGCGGCTTAAAAATGAATTATTAGACCCGCTGGTAGAGCGCACCTTCGCTATTATGCTGCGCCGCGGAGTGATCCCGATGCCGCCGCAATCCATTGAAGGAGAGGAGCTTAAAATCCAATACGTTTCTATGATTGCGCAGGCACAAAAACAAAGCGGCATGGCGGCTATTTCACAAGGCGTTGCTTTTACCGCCAGCCTGGCGCAGGGAAATCCGGAAGTGTTAGACAAAGTGGATTTTGATGCTGCGCTGGAGGAAGGATTGGGGCTGCTGGGCGTGCCGCCCGTGATGCTCCGCTCCGAAGAAGAAACGCAACGTATCCGCCAGCAGCGCGCGCAAGCACTGCAGGCCGCACAAGAGGCGCAAGGCGGCGCCGCCATCCCGGACGCGCACTAATTCTGTGGGACAGGGTTGTCTAAAATTAACGAACACCCTGCCGGGGGGGAGAGGGGGTAACCGGGAAGGCTTCCTCTCCTCGTACAAAGCAACTTTATGAAAAAAAGACTTGTAGAAAAACGCAACGCAGCTGATTTGGCTTGCGTACTGAAATTACCGCAAGGCCGCCGTTTACTCTGGCGGATTTTGCAAGCCGCGCAAATTGAGGAGCACGGCTTCGTTCCCGGCGACGGGTTGGCCACCGCATTTCATTGCGGACAAAAAAGTATCGGGCTGTTTTTGCTGCAGCAAATTGCCCAAGTGTCGCCGCATCTGCTGTCCCAAATGCACGCAGAATATTTATCAGAAGTAACTTCCGGTCAAAACGAAATTAATCAAGAAAGTGAGGAAATGCACAATGTTTGATACCAACACTAACGGAGAAACAACCGCAGACGTACAGGCGGCAAATAACTCCAGTCCCACAAACGATTTACAACAGACAAAGGCTGACGAAGTATCCGGCCGGCCGAGCGAGGGGGAGAAAAATACCGCCCAAGATCGGCTGCAACAAAATACGCAAACGTCTGATGAATATAAGGCCCTTACGCTGCCGGAAAGTTTGAAAGGATGCGAGGAGAATTTCGCTTCTTTTAAACAACTGGCAGCTACGCTGAAATTACCCGCCGAAACGGTGAAAAAACTAGTGGAATGGGAGGCTTCCGCCGCGGCGGATCACCACCACACGCAAGAGGCTGCGCGCGCTGATATCGTGCAAAAATGGACGGAGAAAACCAAATCAATGTTCGGCGTGAATTACGGGCGGGAAATTGCCCGCGCGCTGAACGCGGCAGACCGTTTCGGCGGGGCGGAGCTGCGGGAACTGTTAGAACTAACAGGGCTTGGCAGCCATCCGGTTATCGTCAAGACGTTTCATCAAATTAGCCAACAAATCAGTGAGGACCAATCCATTGGCGGACAGAGCAAATCTTCCGGCGATAAAACCTTCGCTGAAGCGTTGTACGGGAAGGCGCAGTAGTGTCTTCCTCGTCCGAACAGGACCGACACTAAAAGGAATGAAACTTTATGGCAATTATTGCAGATAAATATTATAACTTGCTGGATTATGCCAAACAATTTGACGAATCCGGCCAAGAACTGGCTATTGCAGAAGTGCTGAGCAAATCCAATGACATTATTGGTGATGCCATGGTCGTGGAAAGTAACTTAGACAGCGGCCACGAATATGCCGTACGTACCGGCATCCCGGAAGGGACCTGGCGCCGCGCCTATCAAGGCATTGAACCCGCCAAAGCGACCACCAAAGTAGTGGTGGAAGGTTATGGCACCTTGTCTGCTTATTCTGTAGTGGACAAATTAATCGCCGAAAAAGGCGGCAATTTGCAAGCTGTCCGCACCGGGCAGAGCAAAGCCATTATTGCGGGTATGTCTAACACCATGGCCCACAATTTAATTTATGGCAACGCGGGCGAAACACCGGAACGCTTTACCGGACTAGCTGCCCGTTACAACACCTTGTCCGGCGCCAAAAGCTCCGCCAACGTCATTGATGCGGGCGGCAAAACCGACGGGCAAAACTCTTCCATTTACCTCGTGGTATGGGACACCGATAAAATCTTTACCTTTTTCCCCAAAGGCTCTAAAGCAGGTATCCAACGCGTGGACCACGGCTTAGTCAACCACGTGGATAACGACGGGAATGAATATCCGGCTTACAAGGAATATTTTGAGTGGAAATTGGGACTGGCCGTGCAAGATTGGCGCTATGCGGGCCGCATTTGCAACATTGATGTGACCGACGTACCCAGCACCTTGATTGACCAAATGTGTGAGCTGGAAGAACGCATCCAAAGCTTGAACTTGGGCAGACCGGTCTGGTACATGAACCGCACCGTCAAAGCGGCGTTGCGCAAACTGACCAGCAATAAGCAAAACGTCCAGTACACGCCGGACCAAATCACCAGCCGCCCGATGATGACGTTTAACGAAATCCCGGTGCACGTCTGTGACGCAATTGAAGACACCGAAGATGTGGTCGCTTAAGAGGAGGTAAAAGAAATATGTTATTAGATAATACATTAGTGCTGTCTGAAGAACAAACCGTTACTTCCACGGCGGCTTCTACCAATATCGTGGATCAACAAGCCGAAGGCAATGCCCATACGCACGCGGGTTTTATGGTGCGTGTAGACCAGGACTTTGCCGGAGCCACTAGTGTCAAAATAAGCTTGCAAACAGCAGAGACGAGCAATTTCTCTTCCTCAAAGGAATTGTTTTCCGCTTCGTTTGCAGTAGCTGACTTAAAAGCTGGCAAAACCTTGGTCAAAGCCGTTTTGCCTGCTGGCATGTTACGCTACCTGCGCGGTTATTACACCGTAACCGGCACAGGAACGGCAGGTAAACTGTCTATGTTTATCACCGAAATGGTGGATCTGTAGTTGCACCAGGGGGCGCCTCTGCCGCGCCCCCACCCTTTACTAGAGGCGCGTTTCCAGCCACTGCGCATCCTTGCCAGTGTCACCGCGCTCCCGCTCTTTGCCCAGTGCACTGCGTTTCCAATCCTTGCTAGTGTCCCGCGCTCCCGCGGCTTTGCACGCTCCCCCACAATCCTTGGCCCATAGCTGTGATGTGGAAAAATAGGGTTGTTTTAGGCCAAAAACACCTCATTTAGACACGGCTTGTGGGGGGAAAAACGCAATAAGGCCCCAAAATGCCAAAATACCCCGCTTTTTTAAATAAAAATAGATTAGAAAATAGTAAAAAATAATCTTTATTTATTATTTATTTTTATTTTATCTTTCATGTTTTGTTATAGCTCAAGAGATTTAATACGGAAACTTTTGTGATATGAAAAGTACTTGTATTAAAAATATTAAAATAATATGTAATTTTAAAAATATTTAAAATACAAGTATTTTTAAAATTAGTATGATTTTTATATTTAAGTCAAAATATTAGAAATAAGTTGTTTTAAAAAATAATATTAAAATAAAAAATAATTAAAATATAAATATTTTTAAAATTATATATAAAAATAAAATTTAATTTAAAAATAAAAAATTATTAAATTTTAATATAAATTAAAATTGGAGATAAAAAATGATATCAAAGATAGACATTTGCAATATGGCTTTAGCGCAGATTGGACAAGAGCCTATAGCCTCTTTAGAACAAGATAATGAAGCGGCGCGCCGTTGTCATTTGTTCTATGATTCGGTTCGGCAGGAAGTGTTGCGCACTCACTATTGGGCCTTTGCTTGCGGGCAAGCTGCGCTGGCAGTTTTGGTAGATCCGGAGCAGACAGCGGAGCCATATCAGTATGCCTATCCGCAAGATTGCTTGTTTGTGCGCAAGGTGTACGAAAAGGGCCGCGGACAACGCCCGGTGCCTTTTAAAGAGGTGTATCGCCAGGATTTGCAAGCGCGTACTATTCAGTGTGCCGTGCCGCAGGCCCAAATAGAATATACGCGGGACGTACGGGACGAGTCGCTCTTTGACCCGGCTTTTGTCAAAGCCTTTTCGCTGGCTCTGGCCACCGATTTAGCCCAAACGCTTACGGCAGATACCGCACTTGCCCAGCGGATCTTGCAAAAATATACGCTGGCCTTGGATGAAGCACGCCGCAGTAATATGTCAGAAGAATTTGCACTGCACCAAGGGGAAAGTGCTTTTGTGGAGAGCCGCTAATGCCTATACATACCACGCAACCTACTTTTTCGGGCGGGGAAGTCAGCCCGCATTTATATGCCCGCATGGACGTACAGGGCTACGGCAGTTGGCTTAAAACTGCCTGCAATTTCTGGATACATGCACAAGGTGGGGCTTCTAATCGTCCGGGTACAGCTTATGTAAATACAGCTAAATATGCGGATAAAAAGTGCCGTCTGATTCCGTTTATTATTAGTGAGTCTGAGGCCTATGTCCTAGAAGTGGGCCATCAATATATCCGGGTGCATGCCCCCGCGGGGACTTTGTTGCAGAATGGCGATATTTATGAAATTGAGTCTCCCTATGATGAAAGTGATTTGGCTGTGCTCAATTATGTCCAGTATGAGCAGACCTTGTACTTGGTGCATAGCGGTTATGCCCCGCGTACTTTAACGCGCGGCAGCGACGGATATTTTACCTTGCAGACAGCTACCATTAAAGACGGCCCATTTATGCCCGCTAATACCGACGAAACTAAAAAGATGCGTGTGGTGCGCAGCAGTGAGACCGTTGTATCGGAAGGAGTAAAAGCATCTATTTCTTTCTTGCCGATTAGTTATTCCAATTATTTTATTCAGGCATATTGGCGGGGCGAACGCTTTTACGATCCCAGCGGATATGGCTTTAACGTCAGCGAAGTGGTGCAGTATTTTAATGCGCGGTATAGTTCTACGGGCTGTGTGGCGTATAATCAGGGCGGTGTGCTGCGTATTGAATCCCCACAAGCGACCGGGGGCGACTACAATGGAGCGCAGCTGGTTATTAATTACTATTCCAGTTTAACGTCTGGACCAAAATTAGTTGTGACGCAAACCATGAGTGGCGGACAAAATGCCGGAGAAATCATCAGCCCAGGTACGGAAAAAATTTACTTGGAAGCCGATTTTGATGTGTTCCGTCCCGGTCATGTGGGCGCGTTGTGGTCCTTAAATCACCGAATAGAAAGCCCTTATGAAAGTGGCACCTTGGGATATGAAGGGATTTCTAAGGTCATTCAAACGGGTGGCGATTGGCGTCTGCGTACGACGGGCACTTGGTATGGACAAATTGCACTGGAAGTGTCCGAAGATAATAGCACGTGGGAAAAAGTAAAACATTTTACCAAGGCGCAAAGTGAGGATAATTTAAACACTTTGGGCAATTTAGCACCGTCGGCTAAAATGCGTTATTTGCGTGTGCGCTGCTTGGGAATTTCGGGCGAAATGGGATACATTTTACAGGCCGACTCCTTTAGCCAAGAAGGGATTGTGAAATTGGACCATTATGTCAATGCGCGAAAAATGCAAGTTACCCTGGAACGTGAACTGGGAACAGAAGAAACGTGGACGACAGATTGGGCAGAAGGTTCTTTTAGTGCGGATGCCGGATATCCCGGTTGCGTGTTCTTCTATCAAGACCGTCTGGGTTTTGCCGGAACGCGGCGGGAAGCCCAATCCTTATGGTTTTCTAAAACAGGCGAATATGAAGACTTCGGTTATAACCGCACGTTGGAAGATTCAGACGCTATTAGCGTGACGCTGTCCAGCAAAAAATTAAATGCGATTAATTCCGTGGCGGTCGGGTCAAAATTACTGGTATTTACGGCGGGAAGTGAGTGGAGTGTGGGGGCGTCCGGCGCGATCACTCCGTTTAATGTACAAGTGGCGCAAGAAGGGGAACGCGGAGCCAACCAGTTGCCGCCGCTAGTGGTCGGCAACCGCACTTTATATGTCCAAGCGCGTGGCGGCGTACTGCGGGATTTTTATTATGAATATAACAGCGCATCATATACCGGGCGTGATTTAACCCTGCGTGCCAAGCACCTATTTTTTAACCGGGAAATTTGTGACATCTGTTATCAACAAGAGCCGGATAATTTAGTCTGGTGTGTATTAGACGACGGAAGTTTGCTGTCTTTGACTTATATGGTGCAAGAAGATATTTGCGCCTGGACGCGTCATGAAACGCAAGGCACTTTCTTAAGTGTATGCAGTATCCCGGCGCGCGGCTATGATGAAACTTGGTTCTTAATAGAGCGAAATGGGGCGCGTTACATTGAACGATTATTACCGCGCTTGATCAGCAAATTACCTGAGGACCAGGTATTTTTAGATGCCAGTATATCTAAAAAAAGAACGGAACCTTTTACACAAGTGGAGGGATTGGAATATTTGGAAGGACAAGAAGTAGTCGCTCTTGCGGACGGTACACCCGTGCACGGACTTACGGTAAACAATGGCTCGGTGACGTTACCGCGTGCGGTTTATACTGCGCATGTAGGGTTACCTTATACGTCTACCTTGCAGACGCTGCCGGTGGAATATGATTTAAACGACGGCAGCAGCCAAGGGCGCAAGCGACGTTTGGTAGAAGTCACGCTTAAAATGTTAGACAGCCGCGGCGGTTTAGTGGGTGCAGAAGATGGAAAATTAGACGAATTAATCTATGCCCCAATCAGCATCTATGGCACGGCGGCCAGCTTGCAAACGCGGGATGTGCGCAAGGTCGTATCTTCTGCTCATTCCACCTTTCCATCGGTGACGTTTAAACAGCAAGAACCCTTGCCTGTAACGGTGCTGGCTATTCTGACGCAGTTGGATTAATGAGCCTATAAAAAGCCCGCGCCATTTCTGGGCGCGGGCGAAGAAAAGCAACCTTCTGTTTAGTGCTTGGGTTGTACGAAACGGAAACTTAATAATGTGTCTGATAGAGCCTGTTCTGCACTTTTGCTCAGACCAACCAAAGCATACATGGCTTGATCGTGGGTCGCTATAATTAGCGTGACAGGCCAATCTTGGTCGCTGGTAGCAGTTTTCAGCGTTCCTGTTACGAGTAGTCCATCGGCTTGATAACCTACGTTAATCGGCTTCGGATCCTGCGTTAAGATAAATTGTCCCTGTTCGGCAGGAATTTGCTGCAAGCGTTGTAATAAGGCATCTGCTGCCTGGCGCGCGGTCATGGGGGTCGTTTGTGGTATACGTACCAAGGCAAATCCGGACACAGGTAGTTGATCCTGTTGTGTTTTATCTTGCAATAGGAATATGTTAACGTCGATTCCAATCAATACAGAGGATGTAGGTAATGTGATCCAATCACCTACCGTCATGCCATCATGTAAGGTCATGGTAAAACCATAAAGAGGATCCGTGTAAAGTGTTTCTCCATAGATGGGTTCCGTCCGTTCGGTGGCGGCTTGCACAATGGGCATAATGGGTTTAGCAAAATGCTGATACGTTTGGTAAGCGGCGATTGCCATCAAGAGCAGTAGTAATAACGTGCAAATACCCGACAAAATAAGCGGCCAGAAATTGCGTTTACTCTTACACAATAAAAACAACAATTTAAATAACAGAAAAAATACTCCATAGAGTACTGCAATGACTAATAGACACAGCAAAATAAACATTAACATAAATACCTCCGTAAAGAGAGCTTCTACCTCTTATGATATTAGTTTGGAGCCGCTTTGTAAAGAACATCTATCTGCACTGGTGCCGCATTTGCGGAAAGAAGATGGGCAGGAGTTATGGGCATTTTACCGGTTATCTGCCACGGAAGGTTTAGACAAATGTCTGCAACGCAGCAGCGTAGCTTTTGCGCTATCTATTGAGGGAAAATTGTGTGCGGTTGCGGGGGTTGCACCGGATAGTTTATTAGGAGAACAAGCGTGTGTATGGCTATGGACAGGGAACGCAGTAGCGCAATATCCACGCGTTTTTTATCAGATTTCTCATCAAGTGCTGGCATATTTTAAAACCTTATATCCCAAACTGTATGCGGTATGTGATGAACGGTATATAGCCGCGCAACGTTATTTGCGGCATTTAGGGGCCCAATGCCACGCAGAGCCGTTTTATTTGGCGGGCAAAGAAACCCGATTTAAGTTGTACATATTTTAAGAATTGAAAAGGAGAATAGCATGGGAGGAGTAGCAGGAGGATTAATATCCTTAGGCGGAGCGGTTATTTCATCAGCTGCCTCTGCTTTAGGGGCAGACCGGGCGGAACGAGATTATTACCGTTCTATGGCGGCCACGGCGGAAGCACAAGCCAAACAGGTGGAAGAAACTACGGCCCGTAACATAGAATATACGGCCCAAGATGCGGCATACCAAAGCCGCCAGCTGGCGCAAGATGCTTCGCAACTTTTGGGCCAACAAAAAACCAGGTTGGCTTCAAACGGTGTGGGGCATAATTCGGCCACGGCGCAGTTAATTTTGAAAAATAGCCGTCTGAATGCGCAATTGGACCAGGAAATGCTGGCCAGTAATTTGCAGCGGTCTATTTATGAAATCAGTACGCAGGGTAATGCGCAGGCAGCGCAGTATCGCCAGCAGGCCAAGCAATATAAAAAAGCAAGCCGCACCCGCGGTTCCTTATGGGCCCAAGCGGGGTCCATGCTCAGTGGTTTTGTGGGGGGATTAGGAAGCGTCTTCGGGGGGAATAAATGAGAGTGCCGACATATCAACAGCAAGTATCTTATCAAGCCCCTACTGCGCGGACGGTGCAGCTGGCGGTGCCTACGCTGGAATCTTCGCGCAGCAAACGCTTGACTGATTTAGAGACGGCAGGTCAGGTATTGCAAGGAGCCGTTGACGTAAAAAATGCCATAGAAGAACAATTTGCCGGCAAAGCGTCCGGAAAAGAGAGCGTGCCCATGCAAAGCAAAGCTGCACAGACGGACGAAGCGGTGTTTTTGTCGGAAAATTTTTCTTCTCCGGCGCGTCAGCAGTTGCTAGCTTTTAGCCGCGACCAAGCATTTGAGACAAACCCGGCTGCGCCGGATGTTCCGTCAGATGCGGTGGGGAAATTAGATGATTTTTTTGGTCAGCAAGCCAGGCAGCTTGCACTTCATCCGGAGCAGGCAGATCAGTCTCTGCTGGCGCAAGATTATGCGGCAATCCGTCGGGAAGTAGCGGACGTGCAAGCGCGCCAGCAGCAGGCGGCACGGCAAGAGCAGTTTAATCAGGGAGCGGGCAGTTTTGTGCAAACCGCTGCTTTAATTTCCTCTCCGTCCGTGTTGGAACAATATATGCAGGCCAATTTAGCAGCGGCGCAAACCGAGGCACAAGCCAATGGCTTGACCGCTATCCAATGGCAGCAGCAAAAACAATTACTGCAGAAACAAGCTTTGCAGCATAATATGGAAACCTCGCTAACGAACGGGGAGCCGGCTCAGGCACAGGCGGTGTTAAATCATTTCCAAGCGCAATTTTCTGAAGAAGAAAAGAGCTTGTTGCAAGGGAAAATTACGGCTTGTACGGCGGACCATTTGGCCCGGCAATTAAGCGCGTCTGCTTATGAAAAGTGCCGGGATGAAAAAGGAGAAATCAATCCCACTGCCTTGCAGCAGTTTGCACAAGAAGCCGCCCAAACACACCAAGCAGACAGCCAGCCTTTATATGCGGCCTTGCAAATGCAAGTGGCGGCGCAGCGCCGGGCGGATTTGAAACAGCAGGCGGATATGTTTGGACAGCTTTTGCAAGACAAAGCAGCGGATGATTTTTCAGGCGCGCAAGTGCTTATCAGACAAAATTTTACGTCTGAAAAAGAATTTGCCCACACTCAGAAAGTATGGCAAGAAATGCAAGCCGCGCCCCAACCTGCTGACACGGCGGCTGCCTTTAATGAGCTGTATCAAAAATTAGAAACAGGCCGGCTGGCGCGTGCGGAACTTGACGCGGCGCAGGAGCAGCATAAAATTTCCGCTCGGGACTACTTGCATTTGCAGCAGCAATACTGTTTGCGGCAAGCCGGGCAGTGGGACTTGCGGGATAATTTACTGGATATCTCCGTAGATAAATTATGCCGCAGTTACAACTTGTCTGATGCGGAAATGCAACAAGCGAAGTATTTTATTTTTTCTGCGGGGGCGGATATGCAAACGCGCCTGCACGCAGCGCAGGAGCTCAAACGCCTGCTTACTTTACAGGAGAATAAAAAATGACGGTGTCTATTACACAAACCAAAGTATTGTATACCGGAAACGGCGAAACTACCCAATGGGATATCCCATTTCCATTTTTGGATAAAGAGGACTTAAAAGTATATCTGGTGGAGGAGGATGGCAGCACCTTATTGCTGAACACAGATTACAGTGTAGATACACATTTGTCCAAGCTTACCTATCCGTTGCAGACCAACGGGGTGGAGCCCTTGACGAGTAATCAAAGATTGCTGATTATGCGTGATACACCGCTGGTGCAAGAGACGGCATTTGACGCACAGGATGCCTTGGACCCGGATGTATTGGAAAAAGGCTATGATAAAGCCATGCTTATCGCGCAAGAGTTTGCGGAACAACTGGGCCGCACTTTGAAAATATCGCCGACGGAAACTTCCGCGGACAAAACAGCTGATGAATATTTCCGGGAGTTAGAAGAAGATGTGCTGCTGGCGGAAAATGCCGCTACTGCGGCGGCTCAAGCGCAACAAAGCGCGCAGGCCGCTGCCGACGGTGTGCAAAGTGTTTTGGATAATATAGATGCCGCTTTAGCCGCGAAACAAGACGCACTGACCGCCGGGACGGATATCACGCTGAACAATAATGTCATTTCAGCAGCACCCTCTTGGGGAAATATCAGCGGCACGCTGGCGCAGCAGACGGATTTACAAAATGCGTTAAACGCCAAATCTGATACGTCTTTATCCAATCTGACCGACACTGGAAAAATAGTAGGTGCAAGCTTGGCTATGCCGTCTGATAGGTATATTGAACTAACATTAGGTGCCACCAATGCTTCTTATACGGCGCCAGCGGATGGTTATTTTGTGCTTATAAAAACATCTGGTATTAGTGGGGCCTATATAAATGCAAGCAGAAATAATTTTCTAACATATGTAATTTCCACATCAAGCAGAAATAGTGAGGCTCTTGGTTTTACCGTACCAGTTAAGAAAGGGGATGTGCTTTCTGTTGCATATAATGCCACTGGAACGCAATATAATTCTTTTAAATTTGTGTATGCGCAGGGAAGTGTATCAGAAGCTAATTAAAGGAGAATAAATATGTTTTTGGGATATCAAAATGGAAAAATTGTTTTAGCGGCTAATACGCGCGCGGAATTGGAAAATGCGCCGTGCATGACGTTTGACCGCATAGAAGAAAGCGCGGAAGAGTACGTGCTTTACAAGGGCGAATATCTTACCGCCCTGGCCGCTGCCGCGCGCCAGGCAGCCGACGAAAAAGCCGCGCATCTGGCGGACCTGCAGGCGCAGCTGGACGAGCTGGACCTAAAGGCCATACGCGCCTTGCGCGCGCTCAGCGCCGGAACAGGCACGGAAGCGGACAAAGATAAGCTGGAGCAGCTGGAGTCCGCCGCAGACACTATCCGCGCGGAAATACGGGAGCTGGCGGTATGATAGAGCTGGGGCTTACGTGGAAGGAAATTATCCTGGCGGCCTTTGTGGTGGGGGGCTTGTATGCGGAGCTAAAAGCCATACGCAAAGATATTGCCCGCCTGGAGAAAAAGCAAGATAAATACAATAACTTGCAAGAGCGCACCCACCGGTTGGAGATTTGGCGCGACGAGCAAGAGCGCTATTAAAAAGGAGAGTAACATGAGTGTATTTACGAAACACGCAGCAGATGTATTACAAATTATTGGCGGGGCCGTATCGGTGGCCACGCTGATTGTCAAACTGACGCCCACCGACAAGGACGACCTGTTGTTGGGCAAGCTGATTAAGGTATTAAGTGCATTTTCTTTGTGTAATGCCGACGGCAGTTTTATTGGCTCACGCGAAGAGAAATAACCACTTGTCGCCCTGAAAGGTTTTTGTTCAGGGCCTCGGCATTTGTTTTAGTCATGATGTCGCCCTGAAGGGTTTTTGTTCAGGGCCTCGGCATTTGGGAACAACGAGGTCCTGAGCAACGGCGACTCAGGACGACAGGGTGGTGGCGACCCTCGGGGACGACAGAGTTATTTACAAATAATGGGATATAAATCTTTCCAAGAGGGGTTTTGGTTTGCAATCAGTCTATTTTTCCAAGAACGGTGCCATGCTTTTAGTTGTTTTTCTCTTTCAATGGCACGTGTAACGTCTCCGCATTGTTCAAAATATACAAGTTTTTGTAAGTTATACTCTTTTGTAAAACCTTTAACAAATTTATTTTTGTGTTCCCATACTCGGCGTACAAGATTATTTGTAACGCCAATATACAGGGTGGTGTTAGTCTTATTAGAAAGGATGTATATGTAATACATGATATTTGTATTGTAACAAATTCTAAGGTTGAGGTTCCCGATTACGGCCTCGGCATTTGTTTTAATCATGATGTCGCCCTGAAAGGTTTTTATTCAGGGCCTCGGCGTTTGGAAACAACGAGGTCCTGAGCAACGGCGACTCAGGACGACAGGGAACTAGAAAAATATACCACCCCCGAGTGTTTTTATCGGGGGTCTCGGCCGCTTTTTCTCTAAGGTTGAGGTTCCCGATTACGGCCTCGGGAATGGGATATATACGACCCCCGAGTGCACACAATACCATCCCCGAGTGTCTCTGTCGGGGATCTTCGACTGATTTAGCCGTATTGTAAAAAGGTTTTTCCCTTATTTAACACAACATAATCAGCGGAAGATTCCCGACTAAAACCTCGGGAATGACATCTTATAAAACGGCGAAAGGGGAAATAAAAACCGCCCGGTAAAGGGCGGTTTTTAAAACCTTAGCACCAACTATTAGAAGTTGGTAGTATTACCGCTGGTAATAGCCTTGCAAGATTTTTCAGCATCAGCATCAGCGCTGGTGGCTGTCTTAGCGCAAGAGCGGGTGGCAGTGCCATCGGGTTTTACAACGGTTGTTAACGTATAACCCGCGCTGCCAGTACCGTTTGTAAAAGCACTAGAAGTAGAACTACCGCGTTTGGCAGTAATAATCCAGTTATTTGCGTCATCCCCAGTACCATTGGCGGTGGTGATTGAAAAGTTCTTGGTCTGTGCTCCGGTTGCGCTGGATGTATCGGGCACTTCAATGTCCAACACCGTCAAGTCGGCACCCGGCCAGCTGCCCGTTTGCAAGATAGCGTTCACCCGCGTAGCGGATGGTGCCCATGAGGGTCAATGCTTCAGTAGCGCGGGCTTTTTCAACCGCGGTCGTGTATTGCGGCAACGCAATAGCGGACAAAATGCCGATAATCAACACGACTACCAGCAATTCAATCAAGGTGAAACCTTTCTTCATAATTTATCTCCTTTACAAATAAAGTAGTACACAGTGGTACTATTAATAGTATAGTCAATAATGGCGCAAAAAACAAGACCCAATTTTGGGGTAAGGGGAAAAGTCATTTGTCGCCCTGAAAGGTTTTTGTTCAGGGCCTCGGCGTTTGGAAACAACGAGGTCCTGAGCAACGGCGACTCAGGACGACAGAGTGTGGCGACCCAGGACGACAAGGTGCCAGGGAATGACACTTATGTATACCCTCTGGCACACCGCGAAAGGGGAAATAAAAAACCGCCCGGTAAAGGGCGGTTTTTAAAACATTAGCTATAAGCTTACCACTTACCATCGGTAGGATGGCCACTAGTAACGGCGTTACAGATTTTAACACCATCTGTGCTAGCGGTACCTGTACATTTGCGGGTGAAAGTGCCATCCGCAGTAATCTCGTTAGTGATGGCATAGGCGGAGCCGGTGGCATTAGCAGTACCGTCTTCTGCGCGTGCAGCGCTCAAGGTAAAAGTACCAGTGGAACAGGTGGAGGCTGTGCTCCAACCAGTAGCAGTAAATAAGAATTTCTTGGTATAGAATTGTTTGTTTGCGTTGTCTCCAGTAGAGGTCATTGTGCCCGGAACTTCAATATCCAAGACGGAGAAATCCGTCGGCCAGCAACCCGTTTGCAAGCGAGTGCGTTCTGCGGAATAGCGCAACGTACCCAACAGGGTAACAGCTTCAGTAGCGCGGGATTTTTCAACCGCGGTCGTGTATTGCGGCAAGGCAATAGCAGACAAAATGCCGATAATGAGTACCACTACCAGCAATTCAATCAAGGTGAAACCTTTCTTCATGTTCCTAATCTCCTTAATCTCCTCTTAATTCGTAGCGCTATATCCTAGCGTACAACATAGTATAAAATAAATTTTGTCAAAAGACAAGGGGGTTTTTTGATACCATATAACTATGGCCAAGAGCAATCTAAAAAAGACCGTCACATCTGCCAGCCGTCCGCATGACGCTTTTGCCGCGTGGATAGACCGCGCACTAGCGTGGGGGCTGGGGCTGTTGTGCTTGTTTGTTTCCATTAGTTTTTATACAGGCACGTATGATACGGCCTTTGTGAAAATTACGCTTTTACAACTGGGCGGGACAGGGCTTTTGGCACTGTGGATTGCGCTACTGCTGGTGCAAAAACGCTGCCCGGTCACGCGGAAAAATTGGCTATATCTATTGCCGTTTTTAATTTATTTCGGGTGGAATTTTTTGGGTTACGCGCTGGCTCCTTATAAACTGGACGCGTTTGAAGAATTTTTGCGCTACGTTTTATATTTCGGGTTGAGTCTGGCGGTTGTGGACCGCTTTACCGTAAGCAGCACCCGCACGCTGACGCGCTGCCTGCTGGCGGCGGTGTGGATTAGCGGCGTGTATGGGCTGGTGCAAGTGGCGGACCATTGGCTGCCGGGGGTGGACATTATGCCGTGGCGCGGGTTTTTCGGCGCGCGCATTTTTTCCACGCATGCCAACCCGAATTTTTTTGCGGATTTTTTAGTTTTTTCTTCCTTTATCATCGCAGCGGAATATTTGCGCACGAAAGCTAAACGCTTGCTGGTGCTCTTGGGCGTGGTGCTGGTGGATTTATTCTTTACGGAAAGTAAGGGCGCGTGGCTGGGCTTTGCAGCGTCTGCGGTATTTTTTGCGGGGGCGTATGCGGCTTGCCGCAGCGGTATAAAAAAATACGCGCGCCGCATTACCGCGGCTGCCGGGATATTTTTAATAGCAGTAGGCGTGCTGGCGGGCGTGTATGCCGCCAAGCGTTTCCAGTCGGTCAGCTTTCGCGCATACACGTGGGCCGCGGCATTTGACATGGTGCAGGACAGCCCGGTGTTAGGCACGGGGGTGGGCAGCTTTAAAACCATTTATCCGGCGTACCGCAAGCCGCAAATTTTTTACATTGAAAAATTTCACAACACCGAAACGCAACACGCGGAAAATGAATATTTGGAACAATGGGCAACGGCGGGCACGGTAGGGCTGGCGGTATTTTTATGGCTGATTTTCTTTGTGTTATACACTGGGTGGCGCGGGCTAAAGAGCAAAGACGGCGCGTGGGATGAACGCGCGTGGCTGACGCTTGGCTACACGACGGCATTTTTCGGTATTTGCGTGCACAACAGTTTTGATATCAGTATGCGCTTTGTATCTACCGGATTATTTTTTGCGGTGTTTGCCGCGCTGGTGGTACGGCTTAATATGCCGCCGGAAACAGACGCCCCCGCCGAAGTGCCGCTGCCGCGTCCGGCGCGGCCGTGGGTATTGTGGACGCTGCGTGTTTTATTAGGCGCGTCCCTGGTGTGGCTGGCGGGGTATTTCATTTATGAATTTGCGCAACTGTCCGGCAATTTGGGTGCGCGCAGTGTGGGCGATTACGTGGTCAAAATGGCCGTGTGTTAGCAATATCGCCTCTACCGTAAGCCCCTCCTGCCCGATAAAACCGGCCAGGCGCTCCTGCTCGCGGGAAGTAATTGCACCCGGATCTATTATCACGCACTGCCGGTTGCCGTTCCAAACGACATACGTACACTCCCTCAACGGGTTGAAGTAAAAAACCTTGTACATACGACAAAATTACAAACTCTTTTGCTAAATTTGTATGGTAATCAAAAATCAAGGTGCATTATGCATATCGCGATAGCAGGCAACATAGGCAGCGGCAAGACCACTCTCACCCGCCTACTATGCCAACACTTCAAATGGACGCCCCGGTTTGAACCTGTTGACCACAACCCCTATCTCGCAGATTTTTACGAAGATATGGAGCGATGGTCGTTCAACCTGCAGATATATTTCCTGAACAAGCGCTTCCGCGACATAGTTGAGATCAGCCGTAGCGACGATGTAATTGTACAGGACCGCACCATATACGAAGATGCCAACATATTTGCCCCCAACCTGCACGATATGGGGCTTATGAGCACCAGGGACTTCGAGAACTACTCAGATCTGTTTGACCTCATGATGTCCCTCGTCGGAAATCCCGACCTGCTTATCTATCTCCGCTCTTCCATTCCCAACCTCATCTCCCAGATACAGAAGAGGGGCCGCGAATACGAGAAAAGCATACGCATCGACTATCTCACCGGACTGAATGAAAAATATGAAAACTGGATCAAGGACTATGAAGGAAACCTGCTCATAGTGGATTCGGACCACATCAAATTCGGCAACAACCCGGAAGATTTCGAGAAAGTCACAAATATGATCGAGGCCCAGATGTTCGGCCTCTTCACTCCCAAAAAACAACAGGAACTGTAAAATGTCCGAACAAAGACCTTCGATAATTGATTTCGTAAACACATATACGGCTCAGTATGGTGAAGATACCTTCCTTCGTGAGAAGTCGGGCGACGTCTGGACCGAGACATCTTTCAACAAGACCCGCGAAGAGGCATACATCTATGCCGCTGCCTTCATGGCCATAGCGACCATAATGCCGGTGGCGAAGATGACGGCGTCGCTGCCATTGTCCTTCGTGACAATCCCTTTGCCGATCTCGAAATGAGAGCCGTCTTCGTACATCTTGATATTGTTCTTTCT
>CAJOLM010000003.1 GCA_905235355.1 uncultured Elusimicrobiales bacterium | reverse complement strand
ATCAGCCCTGTTCCCGGTGGACCTCTACCGCGTGACCGACGTTTCCACCACCGACGTATATGGCGACAGCAACGCCAAAGCCACGATCAGCTATATGCTGTCCAAAGCCATGGGCGTGCAAATCAATATATATAATAAGGATGTAGTCATACCTTATTATAATACGACCGATGCTTTAGCTAAGACCGGGCGCGTGACCGGGGTAACCAATTTGGCTGACGGAGCTGTGAGCATTAATGTGGGCGGATACACTTATACAAATACAAACGCTTTAACTACTACGCAGGATTCTGCCGAGTTGCAAAACGGTAAGCAAATCGTGTGGACGGCAGTAAGCAATACGGCTACCGGGACCTATGATGTGACCTACCTTGACAGTGGTAGATCCCGATGCCAGCTGGCCGCCGCGCGTCTGCGATAAGACCACAGATAAAAAGTATTTCTGTAAAACAGCGTTAGATAATACAGGAGCGTGTCCGACTGCATCATATTATGATTATGTCAACCCGGCGACGAACCCGCGTTGTATCTATGTAAACGATACGAACTTTACCAATTATCCGGCGAACGCTGCTGCCGCGAAGTATAACTATCGCGAAGGGGCGAGCCAAACCTTGGACGTGCGCTTGCAACCGGTTGAAACGGTTAACCGTGATTTCGCCACCAACCCGGGTGACGGCGTGCAGCTCATGGAAGAATGGGACGCGCAATATTTCTACAACCCGACCCCGCTGTCTATCGCCGAAGGCGGTAAAAATAGCGAAGATGTAATTAAGGCCTGCTCTGGAGATGGCGAGGTACAACCGGATTTGACAAATTGTCCGTATGAAATGGTGCCGGACGGAACGTATCCGTTCTATTTGGCTGCCAGCACAAGCGAGCCGATGGACTTGTACTATGACAAAGTAACAGGCCGCCCGCTGCGCTCGTCAGAGACCATTATCAATCAGACCGGACTGTATGCCACGGATAAACCCGTGTACCGCATTAACATTACCCGCGGCCCGGTGTATTTCTTGGACGGTACGGTGGCTGTGTACCCGAACGCGCCGCAGCTGTTCAACGTCTCGTCCGGCCCGGTGTTTGTACCGCCGTATGAGATTGACTTTGCCATTTCCCGCGCCGCTACGGTAGAAGTAGCCATCGTCGGCTTGCAAAACGGTATGTGTACCACCACTAGATCTACGGGTACGTCCTATTCCCAACTGCCTTACGACAATAAGGCCGGGGAAGTGTGCAAATACTTAAGCACCATGACTATTCCCAATACCGCTAACTTTGACCCGAACATTGTGCGCAAACTGTATTGGGACGGTACGGACAATAACGGCAAATACGTCAAGAACGGAAACTATGAAATCCGTCTGACCGCCAAGAACTATCCGGATGAAGGCCTCTATCAGCCGACAGTTAAACAAATCACGCAGAACATTGACCTGCTCAAAGTGTTTGACTTGCCGGAAGCAGAATCCTACGCTATCAAAAAGCGCAACCAGGATATGGGCATTTCGTATCAGATTTCTGTGCCAATGAAAGTGGCTATACAAATCTTAAAGCCGGGTACCACTATTTATGACTATCAAAAAGGTACGCTGCGTGACCCGTCCACCGGTAAAGAAGTAACCGATATCCGCGACGTGCTGGTCAGAGCCATTGTGGGTATCCGCCCGTCCACGACGCTGATTGAAGAGGTGTGGGACGGCACGGATTATGCCCAACAGGCTGTGCCGGACGGTACCTATCCGTTCCGCTTCGTGACCGCCTTGAACGGCGCCGATATTGACTCTATTACAGGTGAAATCATTGGTGATGATACCGATACTGATGACACCAAGTGGAAGATTAACAAAGTGGCTGATACGTTCCAATATGTGAACCTGCACCGCGCTACGGTGGCTATCGGCGACGGAGAATTTGTCTGCTCGGATTGGGAAAAGACGGTGTTCTTCTATCCTAACCCGTTCAAGACGCCTACCGGTACGTTGGAAATCACTAAGCTGCCGGTGCCGGGTAAGATGTCTATTAAGATGTACAACCTGGCAGGCGACCTGGTGCGCACCAGCGGTTATACCTGTGTGGACGCGCAGAATATGGTTATGAAAGTAGGCTCCAGCTGGGAAATGAGCCCGGATAACAATATTAGCGAAACCGTCTATGACGACGCTATGGCTAAGTCATTAGGTGTCAGACGGTCCTTGCGTAATGCGGCGTTGCGCTGCTTCTGGGATAAGACCAATGACCACGGCAAGAGAGTCGCCCGCGGCGTGTACTTCGGGCTGGTGGACTTTAGAGCCCAGAACGGCAGACAACACTGCCAAAAGGTAGTAAAGATTTTAATTCCGCGGTAAGGAAAATAGGCCGAGACCCCCGATAGCAACACTCGGGGGTGGCCTACTAAAATAAGGTCCATTTCCGAAGGTTGTAATCGGAAATCTCAACCTTGAGGGTCGTCATCCCGGACGCGGATCCGGGAGCCAGGGTGGTTATAAGGAGAACTACCCCATAAACAGACTGGATTGCGGGTCCATGCCCGCAATGACAGAGTAAAAAAGATTTGAAACATATATTAATAGAGGATATATCACAAAACAAATATGAAAAATAAAGTTTTACTCATTTGTGCAATGTTAAGCCTGGCAGCTCCGGCTGCATTGGCCGCTGACACTGATGCAGACGCCGGTACTAGTGCCAGCGCGTTCTTAAAAATTGATGCGGGTACTCCGCGTGCCCAAGCCCTCGGTAATGCCTATGTGTCTATTGCCGAAGGTCCGGAAGCGTTACTGTGGAACCCGGCAGGTGCTGCGTCAGCCACCACGCGCGAAGTGGCTTTTGCCTATCAAGACTATTTGCAAGGGTACAAATCCCGTGTGTTGTCTTATTTGCAGCCAATGGGTAAAACGATTATCGGTGTTACCTTAAACTACATGGATATGAGCGGCTTTGATTACCGTGACGAGTACGGCGACAAACAACCGGTAGTGGGTAAGCCGGTGCAGAACTTTGTGGGTAGCGTGTCACTCGCGCGCGGATTTTTTAACCAAGGTTTGCAATTGGGCGCGACGGCTAAGTATATCAATGAAAAATTGGATACATACCGCTACACCAACGTCGGTTTTGATTTAGGCGCCAAGGCTCGCCCGTGGAAATGGTTAGGTTTAGGGGCCGCCATTGTCAACTTGGGTGACAAAGACGAAATGCCGCGCGGCTTTCGTTTGGGAGCGGATTTAAATACGCGGTACTGGACACTGTCCGGCGAATATATGAAATACCGGGATGATGAAGGCCGCTATGGTATCGGGTTAGAAATCCATATTCCGGAAGATTTGATTCAGGTGGCACAATTTGATTTGCGCGTCGGTTATTATGACCGCGAAAGCACCGGCTACAGCGATAGCAAAAACTTAAAGAGCTTGGGGTTAGACAGCACGTCTAAAGTATCCTTCGGGTTCGGTATTTACAGCTCTGAATTGTTTGGCTATGGCGCGAGCATTGACTATGCCGTTACGCCGTTTGGCGCGCTGGGTACGTCGCAACAAATTGCCGTATCTGTACAGTTTTAGTAGGGCCGCCTAAGGGCGGAGAGATAATATGAATATAAAGCGTGTAATAGGCCAGCACTTGACTAGCCGCAGCGGGCAGACCGCCATGGAATATGTCATTGTCGCAGCCGCGTTGTTTGGAGCTTTTGCCTCTTTCTATGCTTTATATTCCAATTTAGTTCCGCAGCAATTTGATAAGGGAGCTAAAGTGATTTTGTCAGTGTATGATACTAGTAATAACTAATTTGTAAAATCAGGGAGGAACCCATGAAATACATTATCGCAATTCAAAATAGATTAAACGCCTTGAAAGAAGCTGCGTTTAATTGCGTCAAAAAACAAGATGGTCAGAACACCGTAGAATACATCATCATGTTGGTGGTGGTGGTCGGTATCGCCATGTTGGTTGGTAAATTGATGCAATCTTTCATGCCTGAAGTATTTGATAATATCAAGGCAAAAGTGCTTGGTCAAATTAACGAGTAGTACCCAAATAGCGTATGACTCTTTTTCATAAGAGGCGTGAGGGGCAAATCACGGTAGAATTAATGTTAATTTTGCCGGTGTTAATGTTAATAGTATTCTTTATTTTAGAATACGGTAACATTGCCTATCACACGATTATCGCCAATCACGCTTCTTATGAATTTGCCCGTATCGGCGCGCTGGTGGGCACGAATAAACCCAGCGGCAAAGCCAATACAGGCACGATGAGAAATAAAATTAATGCAGCCAAAACAAAAGTGTTTGGCGCAGACGCGCAGCGGATTACCGTGGGCGTAAAGGTGCAACAAACCGGGATAGACCCGATGTATAAAAAGCACCGTCATGAAGATGTAGTCGTAACCGTAGTATATCCGGTCAGATTAATCTTTCCGGGCACCAGTTGGTTACTGGCCAGCGAGCCAAAAAGAAACGGCTTTCGCAAAGTGACAGCTGTTACGCGTATGCCAGTAGAAAAGACGTATGCCAGCTCAGACAGTAAATAGCCTGACGGCAAAAGATTTGTATTAACTTTTATTACCGGGATGTTTAAGGAGAAATAATGAAAAAAGGAATTATGCTTCCACTGATTGTAGCCGCTCTGGCTGCTGTTGTGTATTTTGTGATTGTGCATAGCCAGGAGCAGAAGCTCAATGCTTCTAAAACCATGAAAACGGTACTGGTACCGTTGCGCGATATTAAAGAGCGCGAAGTGATCAAACGTGAGTACTTAAAACGTGTCCAAGTACCGGCGGCTTATGTGCAAAAAGATGCTTTTACATGGACAACGGATGCGGACTTTGCCAAAATTGACAATGCTATTGCCCGCGTGCAAATTCCGAAAGGAAACCAAATTTCCAAGTATGCCGTGACCTCGCTTTCTCCCGAGGCGGGCCTTTCCAGCAAAATCCCGGTGCAAATGAGAGGCTTTGTAATGACGGTAGACAGTAACGTAGCCAGCATGATTAAGCCGGATGACAACGTGGATATTTTGCTGACGTTTGAAGCTATGATGAAAAGCGGCGCACGCCAACGCGTGACGGTGACGCTGCTGCAGAATATTAAAGTATTAGGTGTGGGGTCTAACTTGGGCCAGGGGCTGGATGCCAAAGCGGCTGCCTCACTGCGCAACCAGGAAGAAGATGCTTCTGCTTATACAGATACCAGCGCGCTGAGCTTAGCGTTGTCTCCGCGCGACGCGCAGTACTTGGCATTGGCTAAGGCAGAGGGAGATTTGACCGTCATCTTACGTTCTCACGGTGACGTGACCAACTACCTCATGGAGATTGCAACCTTTGAGAAATTATTTCAATAAACAGGAATAGAAATTATGAAATTTACT
Organism: uncultured Elusimicrobiales bacterium; assembly: GCA_905235355.1. Classification (GTDB taxonomy): domain Bacteria; phylum Elusimicrobiota; class Elusimicrobia; order Elusimicrobiales; family Elusimicrobiaceae; genus Avelusimicrobium. Next base: position 17,164 of record CAJOLM010000003.1, on the reverse strand, counting down.
TCTAAACTTACTTTGTGTCTTTTGCTGCTGGTGCTGGTCAGCCCGGCAGCCATGGCTAAAAAAACACGTCTGGTGTCCGTGAGTGCCGACGTGGTGGAAATCAGCGGGACGATGGCCTCTGCCAAGGGATTTGAGTGGAACCAAATCTTTGACTTTGAAGAAGCCAATATCCCGGGGATTTTATCATTAGGCGAATTTGCCCGTAAGACGGCCGTCATTACGCGTTTGCGTTTGTCGGAAACGGAAGGCCGCGCGCAAATTTTATCTAATCCTAAAGTGGTGACTGCCTCCGGTAATAATGCCAAGATTACCGTCGGTGGTAAAGTGCCTATACCGGTGGTCAATAACCAGGGTATTGGGTCCCAGTTAGAAGAATATGGTATTTTGCTTAACGTACTGCCGACCATTGTGCCGGAACGCGGCAACATTATTGATTTGTCGGTGCAGTTAGAAGTTTCGTCCGTAGATTATTCCCGCACGGTATCTGTGGGTACCACCACGGCACCTTCTTTTACTAACCGCGCAGTGGAAACCCATGTGGAGTTAAATAGCGGGGAAACTTTGGTAATTGGCGGACTCAAAAGCAGCTACCGCAACGTCAGCGAAACACGCGTGCCTATTTTGGGGCACTTGCCGCTGATTGGCCTTTTGTTTAAATATAAAGATACAACCGAAGAGCAACGCTCGCTCTTCCTGTTTATTACAGTAGAAGTAGTGGAATAATAAAGATATGGCAGAAGAATTGGAAAATCCGCAAACAGACGCCAAAATTATTGCGCTAAGTTCCCCCAAAGAGGGCGCAGGGAAAACGACCCTGACGCTCAATTTGGCTCTCGGCTGGGCGGGCATTCAAAAGCGTCCCGCGCTGATTGTGCCGCTAGATCCGTTGGCGCGCCAGGAGCATAGCTTTTATTTAGATATTAAGAACCCCGTCAGTGTGGCAGATATTTTGCGCACGCTGGGCACGGCTAATATTGCGGTAGTCGGGGGGCTGTTGCGCGGTAAAATTTCCATGTCACAATGGGGTGTCGGTGTGTTGCCGCTGGGCAATACGCGCGCGCAGGTGGCTTCCATCAGCCCTAAAATTTTAATTCCTATTTTATCACGCCTGTCTCAAACCTTTGATATTTTCCTGGATGTGGATTCTTCTTTCCCTATGCAGGCATTTGCTTTTGATATTGCTGACAAAATGTTTTGGGTATCTAATGCTACCCGCACGCATTTAAATTCCACCGTGCAGCTGTTTAATGATTACAAAGAACAACGCTATCCGATGGAGCATGTCAGCATTATTTGCAACCAGTACGATATGCCGGGCTCTATTGCCTATGAAGAAGTGGAAAAATTTTATGCTTCGTTAGGCCGCAATATTGATGTGTTTTTGCCGTGGGACGAAAGCATTATGACTACGTCTAACCGCAAAGGCATAGAGATTATTGAAAATCCACAGTCGGAATGGATTAAAGGCTTGCGCCTGGTGCTGGCCAAAATCCGCGATTTAAAACCGGCACCGAAAGATTGGACAGCCTCTGTATCCGACGAAGAATTTACCCAAGCTGCCAAGGAAATTTGGGCCCCCATTGTGGCAGGTGGTGCTGCTGCGGCAGGAGCTACCAGCCATGTGGCGGTAGAAGAAGAAGGAGAAATAGGTAACACCAAGCTGTCCTTCTGGGACGATTTGAAACAAAAAATCCACAAAGAAGTCGTGCGCACCTTGGAAGTGGAACGCATTGTCATTAGTGACGAAAGTGCGGCCAGTTCCCAAACGCGCAAACGTGTGGCGGCTATTGTAGATGATATTTTACAGAAACAGCCGAACCTGCAGTTTTCGCGTGACCAACGCACGCGCTTTGCCTCTGAATTATTAGACGAAATTTTGGGTTTAGGGCCGCTGGAAACCTTAATGCGTGATGCCAGCGTAACCGAAATCATGGTCAATGCCTTTGACAAGATTTTTATTGAGCAAAAAGGTAAACTTACGCTGACCAAATACAAATTTAGAAATAATGAACAGGTAGTGCAGGTCATTAAACGTATTGTGTCCCCGTTGGGGCGCCGTATTGACGAATCTGTGCCGCTGGTGGACGCGCGTTTAAAAGACGGCTCCCGTGTAAACGCCATTATCGCGCCGCTGGCTGTTTCCGGCCCGACGCTGACAATTCGCCGTTTCTCACAAAAACCTTTCGGCCCGGAAGATTACTTCCGCTTTGGTACCATTAGCCCGGAATGTATGGAATTTTTACAAAACTGTGTAAAAATACGTAAAAACATTATTGTTTGCGGTGGTACTGGTACCGGTAAAACAACCTTTTTAAACGCATTGTCCGGCTATATTGCTAATGACGAGCGTATTATTACCGTAGAAGATACGGCGGAGCTTCGTTTGCAGCAGCCGCACTGGGTGTCATTAGAAAGCCGCCCGCCCAACGTGGAAGGAAAAGGGGCTATTACCATTCAAGATTTAGTGCGCAACTGTTTGCGTATGCGTCCGGACCGCATTGTAGTCGGGGAGTGCCGCGGTGCCGAAGCGTTAGACATGTTGCAGGCCATGAACACCGGTCACGAAGGATCTTTGACCACTATTCACGCCAATACGCCGCGTGACGGTCTATCTCGTTTGGAAGCTATGTGTATGCAGGCCAGTGGTGAATTGCCGATTTTTGCTATCCGTGAAATGATTTCTTCGGCTGTCAATATGATTGTGCAGCTTTCCCGTTTTTCCGATGGTTCCAGAAAGGTAACCTATATTACGGAAATGCACGGACAAAAGGACGGTGAAATCCAATCTACCGACCTGTTCCGCTATGTGCAAACAGGCGTGGATAAAGACGGAAAAGTGTTGGGTATGTTCGCTCCGACAGGAAAGCTGCCCACATTTTATAACGATTTTAAGGCAAAAGGTGTGCCGGTGCCGGAAGATGTGTTTTTGAAAGGGGCTATTCAGTTTGACGAGGCGGACAATCCGATTTTACCGGACACTGCCCAGGCTGCTGATGATGGGAAAACCCCTGGCACTCCCGATGCACCGCAAGCGCCTAATCCGCCTGCTGCACCGGGGAAATAAGGATTTAATAATGAAGAAAATAGCGACATGGGTGATGATCATGATGTTGGTAGGGCTGCTTGGAGGACAAGCAGCGGCCCGCCCGTTGACACCTCAAAACAAACGGCAGATTGAATGTGCCATGTTTAAAATGCAGGTGTTGGCGAACTATTTTAACGTTGATATGCCCATGGAACAAAAAGCTAATTTTCAGTATCCGGAAGTATGCGGCGCGAATTTAGCAGGTAAAAAGATTAAAGTGCCCGACTGGTTTGAAAAAGAACTGTCGGATATGGATAAACTCAAGGTTGTCTATATCCAAGGGGAAGGCACGCTCAGTGAAGCGAGTCTTTGGTATCGCACTTTTGCCAACGTGTATGAGTATTTAGACCGTGCCAATAATGCCTTAGATCCCAGCCAGCCGATTGTGATTGAGCAATTATCCCGCGGGTATGTGGGTAACCGCATCCGTTTGTTATCTAACTTGGACCGCTTAAATAAAGAGCTGGTTCGCGGGCAAGAAGTATATAACATGAAAGATAGCATGCAGGGGCGCGCGCGTGCTATGTTAGCTACCCTTGAATTTATGAACCGGGAGTTTTACAGTACCATTGAATCTTTCACCAGTCCGGCGGCCCAAAAAGAAGAGAAGTACCGTCAATCTGTTATGGCAGTGGTAACACTGGCGAATCAATTGTGGAGTGAGTTCCGTTCTGCCCCCTTACCGGCTAATCCGCCTGATCCTAAAATTTATGAAACAAGCGATGGAGAAAGACTGTTTACCTTGTTGCTCAGTTTACTGGGAGCGGCTTTAATGGGGTATGCGGTTTACTTACTGTTAGACATCAAACGGGCTGAAGTATTGGCTAGCTGGGAGCAGTATCGTGCAAAAAGTACTGCCTGGGCAGATGATTTTAACCGTCAATTTTTGACCATTGATGTGAAATATATCGTGTTTGGTACGCTGGGTGTAATTGCTTTGTTTGGCTTGTTGATTGGATTTTCTATGGGCGGCTTCATGGGCGTGTTTGTATTTTTAATGTTTGTGGCGATTGGCGCTTATATGGGTATTAAGATGCCGAAAATTGTATTGGACCGCTTGAAAAAAAGCCGCGGGGTCAAAATTAATGCCCAGTTGATGGACTCGTTGATTTTGCTTTCTAACTCGTTGCGTTCCGGTATGGATATTGTGCAAGGATTTGAAATGGTGGCCCATGATATGCGCCCGCCCATTGCTGATGAATTTGGCTTGGTTATTAAGAACTACCAATTGGGTACTCCCTTTGAAAAAGCATTAGAAGGATTAGATGAACGTGTAGAAAGCCGTATGCTTTCTTATACGATTAAAGCGATCATTATCCAACGTCAGGTCGGTGGTAATTTGACTGTTATTTTCTCGCGTCTGGTGGAAAATATTCGCGAAGAAAGTAAATTAGAAGAAAAATTAGATGCTATGACCGCCCAACAAAAAATCCAAGCCATCGTGGTGGGTATCATGCCGGTGGTGATGTTAGGTGTAATGATTATGTTCCGTCCGGAAGAAATGCTTGGTTTCTATACTTCTCCCATCGGGCTGCTAGTGCTTATGATGTGTTTTATCTGGATTATGATTGGCATGGCGTTAATTAACAAACTGGGTGAGGTGAAAGTATGAGCTTAATTTTACTAGCCCTTGCGGGAATTGGAGCGTTTGCCACTTTTGTCTTGGTGTTAAATGCATTAGCCCCGAAGCAAGAAGACGAAAAAATCGTTGACGTGGCGGCGCGCAAATTTAAATCCTCCTCCAGTTTTGCCAACTTGCAGCCGGAAACAAAATGGTTAGACCGGGTAGCTGTATTCTGCTTAAATACATTTGATTTGGAAAAACCGCTAGAAGAAATCCATACACAACTGGGTAGCCCGGATTACCCGCAGCCAGTGAATATTTTGTATTGGAAGGTATTGTGCGCGGTTGGGGTTCCGGCGGCCCTTGTTATCATGTTCCAAACGATATGGGGCTTGCTATTTGTGCCTCTTGGCTTCTATCTGCCGGACATGATTTTAAAAAGCAAAATACAGAAAAGACAGCAGGAAATTTTGGGTAATTTCTCCACGACGGTAGACTTGGCTGCCTTGATTATTGAATCCGGTTTGGATTATTTAACCGCTTTTGAAAGAATTATCAGTATTGCTAAAAAGAAAACCGTACTGGAAGAAGAACTGGAAAAAACCTTAAACGAAATTAAGTTGGGCTATTCCCGCCGTGAAGCGTTGGAGCGTTTTGCTAACCGTACCGGTGTGCAAGAGGTGCGCTCTTTGGTGGGGTTAATTATCCAGTCTGATGAGTTGGGTACTAGTCTAGTGGATTTGTTACGCAACTTCTCTGCAGATTTGCGCAGCCGCCGTATGAGCCGCGCGGAAAAAATGGCTGCACAAGCCTCCACGAAAATGTTGTTTCCTTTGTTCTTCTTTATTTTCCCTACGATTTTCGTGTTGATTTTGTCGCCGATGTTAAAAGGGCTTTTTGCCCAGGGATTTAGTTTTTAAGAGGATAAATCGTATGAAAAAATATCTGTTTCTCGTTTTTGTTTTCTTCATGACGCTGACAGTAGCTGCCGCACCGCTGCGTCAGCCCAACCCTATCCGCCAACATGGTAAGATGGAAGGTATGGCGCTGGATTTGAATAAAATCACGTTAGGCACCTTAAATGATGTAGAGGAAAAGAAACAATACCTCTCAACGGTGCAATTGGAAAAGCAGCGCATCCAAAATTATACGTTGCGTCAGGTTTATGAAGATGCCTATATTCTGTATCGCCAAGGGGACTATCAGCGTGCCCAAGAAATGGCACAAACGATTTTAAGTATTGACCCGAATTTTACCCAAGCTTCTACGCTGGCTAAACAAGCCGCCCACATGGGGGCTTATGGTACAACATCAGAAGCAGAGGTAATAGATGCTAAATTTCAAGAAGCAGACCGTATGTATAATGCAGGCCGCTTGGTAGAAGCCAATGAAAAATTGGACGAAATCTTGACTTTGCAGCCGCATAATTCCAAAGCTTTAAGCTGGAAACGCCGCATTGATAAAGATATTGCCCAAGAATATGCCCGCCGCGGTGAAAATGCTTATGAAAAACAAGATTATCAGACGGCGCTGGATAACTGGTACAACGCACTGATGATTCGGAAGGATGACCCTGCTTTAGTGAATAAAATTGCCCAAACAGAAAATGAACTGCGCAAACAGCAGGTACAAGACGCTATGGAACAGGCCATGAATTACTATAACAAAGGCCAATATTTAGAGTCTTATTCTACTTTTGAACGTATTGCTAAAATCCAACCCGGCGACCAGCGAGTACAAAAATATATGTCTCAGCTGAAAGGCGAAATTGCCGATACTTACTATAATGCGGGAAATAAAGCGTACAATGCTGCTAAATATGACAGTGCGGTAAGTTACTATACCAATGCCAAAAAATGGGGGGCTGATTCTAATCAAATGGACCAGCTGATTAAACGCGCCCGCAATGCTAAAGAAAATGCCTTGCGCCGCAAAGAGCAGGCTAAAATAGATGCTATCCAAAAAGCGGAAGCAGCTGCGGCCGCAGAAGCCCAAGAAGATGAGCCCATTGAGACCATTTCTGTGGAAAATCCTAATGGTGGGTTGAGCCCCATTTCTCCGTCGGGATCTTCTATTTTAGGCCCCGATGCTAATAATACAACTAGCGGTATAGGCAGCGCGGCAGGTCGTGTGTCTGCTGAGGCCAGTGCTGCTTCCCGCCAGAAATACATTGAAGGATTAGACGCTTTTAACCAAGATGATTATGAACGGGCCCGCCAAGCATGGATTGTAGCCAAACAGTTAGATCCGGGCAATACTGATGCAGACCTCGGGTTACGCAAAGTGGAGGAACTGACCGGTATCCGGTAAGTATAAGCTATGAAATTAACAGCTAAGTGGACATTATGGTTTGTGTTGGTGGCGGTGTATGCTGCTATTATTGGCGGGTTGTTTTATTACAACTTGTTTAAATTTGTATTTGATAAAAAACTGCAAAATGAAATGGTGGAGATGGTGCGTTACCGGGCGCCGATGTTGGTGTCCAGCTTGGCATCTCGCCCGCGCAGTGATGCTACGTTCCGTGAAGCAGAACTCATGAAAGAGTGGAAACGGAATGATGACCGCATTAAAAGCTTAGTGTATTTAAATGATGATGGTTCCATCCGTTGGCATGAAAATACGCAGTTTTTAAAAATGTCTTATTCGGACTATAATAATGAAGTCGTGTTTGATACGACTGCCGTGCCGCAGGCTATTCGGGACCATGCCCCTAAAGCCATTATGTTTGACGAAGGTAATTATTATGATATGGCTATCCCGCTGTTGGCCAAAGATAATGTGGTCGCTGGGGTAGTGAATATTACAGTATCGCGTCAAAGTGCCAAGGAATTAATCCATCAGTCTATGGTACGTTATGCGTTGGGTGCGTTTATCATGATGTTGCTGATTGGCGGCGTGCTGTATTTATTCTTATTGCTAAAAATTATTCGCCCACTCGAAACGCTCAGGGATAGTGTAGATTCTGTATCTTTAAATCGGTTAGAACTAAATTATCCGCAGCGTTCAGATGAAATAGGCGGCGTTGCCAACTCGGTTTCTTCTTTATTAGGAAAAGTTAAAGAGGAATTTAAAGATTATGAAAATGTAGAAATCATGAGTCTGGAAAAAGAACAAAAATGGTGGAAAACCATTTTGGCGGTTACCGTGCCGCGTGGTTCGCGTGCGCTCGTACTGGACGAAAACAATAATATTCTCTATACCAATTTTGAAATGAATATTAACAAAGAAGGGCCGATCCATTTATTGGATATTTTTGACGGAAGACAACAAAAAATTATCCAAGTGGTCGGAGAAGCGATGGATCATCCGGGCAAAGTGTTGCGCGGGGAAATCGTCAGCAAAGATGTGTCGTGTCAGGTAAAAGCAGTACAACTGCCCGATGACGCAGGTAAGAACCGGGTAATTCTTGTATTAGAGCCTGAAAAATCTTTATAATAAATGAAGGGAATATTCCCTTGGGAGAGAACAAATGAAAGTAGAAATTAAAAAAATTGGAGTACTCAAAGTCATTTTTTCTGTATTTCCGGTGGCCATATTTGTGGTCATGTTACTGGCTGGTTTTTTGGGTGTGTTTAGCCCGGAAACTACAGTCAACGTGTCTTTTATCATGAATATGATTATCCAAGCTATTATTAGCACGATTTTATTCTTGGTATTTGCGGCGGTGTTTGTGTTCACATACAACGTATTAACGGGTATTGGTATCCGCGGCGTTGTAGTGGAACTGGAAGACAAAGAGTAAATCGGGAGAGTATATGAAGAAAATCCTTGCGTTTATTCTTTTTGCATTGGTGGCAACTTCCGGCGTGTATGCTGCTGGTAAGACAGCTGCCAAAACGGCTAAAACACCCGCTAAAAAACCCACAATTGAGTTTACAGTTATTGAGGCGGCGGATTATACTTCTGGTAAACAGGACGCACAGGTTACGGCAGGGCTGGCTAACTTTTTAGAAGGTACACCCAAAGTAACCACGCTGGATTATCAAACCGCGCAGCAAGATCCAAAACTGGCCGGACTGGACTATAGCTTTTTGCCTCTTTATTTAGTCAAAAAGACCCCCGCACTTAGCAAAAAATTGGAACAGCATGTTGCAGCCGGTTATGTGCAAGAAAATGATGAATATCTGATTTTCCCGCACTTGACGCGTACAGGAGTGTACACAAACAAAACGGCCAAACCCAATGTGTTGGAAATTTTTGTCATGTCCCAATGTCCGTACGGCGTTATGGCAGAAGGACTTGTAATCAATGCCATAAAGGATGGTAAACTCCCGGCTGATAAAACAGTTAAATTGCGCTACATTGTAAACTACGACAAAGCCAATAATACTTTCCAAAGTTTGCACGGCAGCGGCGAGTGGGAAGAAGACGTGCGCCAGCTCTTGATTGCCAAATATTATCCGGCTAAATTGTGGAAATATTTGGAAATCCGTAATAAAGATTATCGTTCCAGCCGCTGGGATAAAGCGATGGAAGAAGCGGGTATCAATGTAAGTAAAATCACGAAAAAATTTGATACCGAGGGTGTAGAACTGCTTAAAGCAGAAGCGGCTTATGGTGACGAATATAAAGTCAATGCTTCTCCGACATTCTTGTGGGAAGGAAAGGAATTGTTAGATTTTGGCACAGTCTCCCAAAAAGACGGCATGGGATTTTTAAATCCGGCCAATGCCCAAGGTCCTAACGGAGCAGCCGCACCTGCTGGCAGCTGCTAAACAATTTTATTGGCAGACAAGAGGGGGCGTCAGGGCAATCTGATGGCCCCCATTTTTGAAGATAAGATATGATTATTAAACGGAGAACAGGCGGTTTATTTTTTAAAGCTATCTTGGCACTGAGTTTAGTGTCTATCGTGCCGGTATTGCTTATTGGTTGGCATGTACTGCGTGTAGATAGCCGTATTTTGCAAAGCGAAATCTTAGATAAACAACGTTCTATCGCCAACAGGATTGCCTTGTCTGCCAGTGAAGAAGTAAACCGTAAAATACAATTTTTTGTCGTTTTTACGGAAATGCATACCCAATTCAAAGGTCACCCGCCTATTGACCAATCTGATTTAAATCAATTGTATAAGCAAGATCCTGAAATTATTTATTTGGCTGTGTTTGACGATGAGGGTAAGCTGCGTGCTTTTGCTGGCTCTGCCTCAGATAAAAATGCCGTTAAACAGAGAGATCCGGAGTTAGTACAGTATTATGTGAAAGGCTCTCGCTCTTATAGCAGTTCCATTGAATACATTGATAATCAACTATATTTACAACTGGTTTTTCCTTTGCATAACCAATATGGCGGGCAGGTTTCGGATGGTTTGTTGCTAGTGAAAATAAATTTAGATGGTTTAGAAGATCTCCTATTAACACCGTATCCGGATGATATTTCCATTACTGTGGTAGATAAAGAAGGCAATCTAATTTCATACGCCGGACCGAAAGGCCGATGGATAGGCGCAGCGGAAGAAATAGATTCTCAGTGGCAGATGCTGCCTTCTGCTATTAAGGATGCGACCAGCACACAAGTAAAACTTGGCAAAAACAAAGCCATGTTGGTAAGCAGCATACAAATTCCCTCTTTAAAATGGATGATATATGTCCAGCAACCGGCAGATACCATGAGTAAGCTGGTGTCGGAAAGTTTATTTGTTTCTCCGTGGGACGTATTGCTAATCGTACTGTTGCTGATTATCTTTATCGTGGCGGTAAGTTATTGGGTATTGATGCCTATTATACGTCCGGTGCAACGTTTACAAGAAGTGGCTGTTAAGTTTGAGCAGCGCGACGATTATATCCCGACGGAGAAAGACTTAATTATTCCGGATAACGAGATAGGCGATTTAATCCACGTATTTTTGCATATGGCTGTGGTGTTGTTTGAACGTAAAGATGCGTTGATAGCGGCGCAGCGCGAACTGGCTGCCATGAATAAAGACTTAGAGCAGCGTGTAGAGCAGCGCACGGCAGAACTCAATGCCGCTACGGATAAATTAGTCAAGGCAGAGCAATTGGCTGCCATTGGACAAATGGCTTCCATTATTAGCCACGAGATTAGAAATCCACTGGCGGTAATCAGCAATGCGGCACGTCTGATTAAAGCCATTCAACCGCCAACAGACCCTAAACTTATTAAACAGTTTGCTATTATTGATGCGGAAATCCGCCAGGCCAATGGTATTATTGGCGAAGTGCTAGGTTTTGCGCGCAGCCGGGATATGATTTTAAGCACCATTGATTTAAATAGCTATTTGCATGATTTAATTGCCTCTTTTCCGACGACAAATAATGTGCGTATCTGTGAAGAATTAGATCCGGAAAGCGTGCAGCTAAAAGTAGACGCCGAAGAAATGAAACAAGCCATACGCAATTTAATTTCCAATGCCTGTGAAGCTATGCCACAAGGCGGAAAAGTCACCGTCGGTACGCGGGTAGGAAATCACGTGGTGTGTATTTATGTGGGGGATGAAGGACCAGGGCTGTCCGAAGAATTGAAAGCCAAGATCTTCTCTCCGTTCTTTACTACCAAGGCGCGTGGTACAGGACTAGGGTTGGCGGTAGTACACAAAGCAGTAGTCCGTCATAAAGGAAAAATTTTTGTACGTTCTGCAGAAGGCAAAGGAACCTTGTTCCAAATCTATTTAAAAATTTATAATAAGAGTGGAGACACCTGTTATGTCGGATAAACAAGTAAAAATTTTAGTAGTAGATGATGATAATAACCTGCGGGAAACGCTGGCTGATTTGCTTGAGCTGGAAGGATATAAAGTATATCAGGCAGGTAATGGCAAGGAGTGTATGGATCTGGTAGCCACGGAGTTTTTCGCCGTGATTTTGATGGATTACAACTTGCCGGATGAAACGGGGCTGGATTTAATTCGCAAAATCCGCGGTTTTAACCAAGAGAGCCAAATCCTCATGATTACGGCGTATGCTTCGCTCAATGCTATCATGGAAGCAATGAAGGAATCTGTATATGATTTCCTCGTAAAACCGGTGGATTTTGATTATCTTAAGCGCACCATTAACCGCGCGTTAGACAAATATTTCTTGGAGCAAAGCAACCGCGAATTACTGGCGCAATTAAAAGCGCGTAACGAAGAATTGGACCGCTTGAATAATATGAAGTCCAAATTTTTCTCTATCGTGTCGCATGACTTGTCTAACTCACTGATGACGCTTAAAATGAGTTTTGATATGCTCAAAAAGAAGCTTACCCCCAATGAGGACCAAGCTAAAAAAATGTCTTACATGGATGAAAGTGTGGGGCAAATTGAACACTTGATTAAAGACCTGGTAGATTGGGCCGCCATTGAACGGGGCAAACTGCGCATTGAAAAAAATAATTTTGAACTGACCGGCAGTTTGCGCAAAACAGCTGAAATTTTTAAGGATAAAGCCAGTAAACGGCAAATAGATGTTACGTTTGAAAGCACCGGGGAACTACCTGTATTTGCCGACGAGAAACGTATCCGCCAAGTAATCTCCAATATTTTGGAAAATGCGGTGCGCCATACCCCCGATGGCGGGAAAATTGCCGTAACGGTTAACAAATTAGATGAGAAAAATGCTAAAGTGTCAATATCGGACTCTGGCGACGGGATTGACCCGGAAAAAGCACCGGAACTTTTTACCAGTTTTACGCAGCTGGGGGAAAAGGGACGTGTGGGCCGGTTAGGGCTTGGCTTGTCTATTGCCAAAGATATCGTCACCAATCACGGCGGACGTATCTGGGCGCAAAGTGAGGGTCTAGGCAAAGGGGCTACTTTTAGTTTTACGCTGCCGTTGCAAGGCAATCCGGCAGATACGTTACGTTTTGATTTAGAGAGGAAAGAATAACCATGACCACAAAAAAGAAAAAAATTACGATACTCATCGCAGATGACCAAACGTTATTTCGCGAGGGAATTAAAGACGTCCTGACAGGGGAGAAATGGATAGAAGTCGTGGGCGAAGCTGCAGACGGGATGGAAGCGGTAGCAAAGGCCAAAAAGCTCAAACCTGATGTAGTGCTCATGGACATTAAATTGCCTAAACTGGACGGTATTTCTGCCACGCGCCAAATCCGGGCTGCCGTGCCGGAAGTAAATGTGCTGATGTTGTCCTCCTTTGAAGATGAAGCGCACGTGCTGGACGCTATCCAAGCCGGAGCGAACGGTTATTTATCCAAAATGTTGCCGGCGGCTGAGCTGGTAAATTCTATCAAGACATTTACCACAGAAGGCATGATGATTCCGCAGCAGCTGATGGGTAAGCTCTTGCACGGTCTGCGCCGCATGGGAGATAGCGGTCTGCCCACGCAAGCCACGTTGACCAAAACCGAAATTAAAGTGATGGATTATTTGGGCAAAGGGCTTAGCAATAAAGAGCTGGCCAAAGAAATGGGTTGCAGTGTCAAGACAATTAAAAACCATTTAAACAGTGCGTTTCATAAATTAGGTGTCAGCAGCCGTACGGAAGCGGTAGTGAAGGCTATTGAAAAAGGCCTTATTTCTTCCGAAGATACCAAATTTACCGAAGAAGAGGAATAAATGTTGCACCGTATAAAAGCTCTTTCTCGCCGTGCGTGCCGTGGTCAACGCGGGCAGGCCACCATTGAATATGTGCTGATGTTAAGCAGCATTTTGGTGGTGATTTCGGCTTTTATTACGGCGTTTCATAATGATATTGTGCGTTGGTTTTTTATGTTTATTGGCCAACTGCTCACAAAATAATATGTTTACACGTCACCCAGTTGCGCAGATTTGTCACAGTCGCCGGGCGCAGATTTTGCTCCCGGCGGTGATGCTTGCGCCTATTTTTATTTTGGTGATTTATTTACTATTTGAAACAGCTAAAGTTTCCATGACCAAGGTGCGTCAGCAGTTTGCGCTAGATAATGGGGCATATTCTCAGATGTCCACCACCAGCGGTTACTTAAACGCGCTCGCTATGGTCAATGGCAACTTGCCCTACCGCGTCATGAAAACTATGACAGGCGACTTAAAAGCCAAACGTAATGCCACGCGCAACGATCCGGTTACTATTTTTGATGTGTTTTATGAGGCGGGGGCTTTCCCGGCAGGGGGGCCTAATCATTCGTCCGGCAAAGACGGTGCCGTCAAAAACAAAACTCCGGCCCCGGAATCTAATAACTGGGACTTCCAATATTTTAATGGCAAGCGCAAAAACTGGATGAAAGAGGATCCCTCGGAAGCTAAAGAAGATGAAGAAGACGGCTATCTGGTCATGACCAGCAAGGAGATTGCGGATAACTATTTCTTTGGCTCTTCCGGAGTAGCACTAACGTATATTAAAGAGTATGCTACTATTTTTATCCGTACCGGCTCTATTTATGCGTCACAGACGTATGTGTATGAAGATACCATTAAAAAAAGCCGTATGTTTAGGGAGAGTTATTTTTTAAATACCGGGGATTGTACGCGCCGTAAATGCGGGCAGCAAGCGGCCGACATTTTGGACCGGTATGAGCTGGAAAGTAAGCCTTGGGAAATTAATAAGACGGGATTTTATGTAACAGCCGATTATGCCGGATCTACTATGCATTCAGGTGCTTATATGATTCATTTGAACATGGAAGATACTATTCAAAGCAAATTATTTCAGTTTGCGTATTTGACGCCGTCCAGCCGCAGCCGCTTAAAACAGCTTGGCAACGGCATTGTACTCAAGCAGAAATATACACTTCCGGCCAATCGTTTTAATATTAATTTAGCGCAACGTTATCAGCCGTATGTGCGTAATACGGTGTCGGTCAGTTGTCCGCGCGCGGGGAATAATTGCGTGTGGCCCAACCCGTTGCCCAAGTATAGCGTGAAGGTGGGCCCATGAGGAGCATTTTCCCTTCTCGCCGCGGTCAGGCCACTACGGAAATGGTGTTATTGTTTCCGGTGATGGTGGTATTTATTTTATTTATTATTAAGATTTTCGGGCTGCTGGTGCTGACGCAAAAAATGGAAATTGCGGGCTTTTATGCAGCGCGGCGTTATCAGTTGCAATCGCACACTTCGGATTATTTAAAACGCTGGGACCGCCGGTATTTGGAAAAAGATATTAAACAAAAAGTGGAAGACTATATCGGGTTTAACAATCCTGGCATGGTGCGTTTATTAAGCTTGCGCAGCTTGAAGTTGGTGATTGATGATTCTGGTACTTGGACCAAAATCACTATGACTGTATCCACCCGTCCGCCGCGTATTAAATTTCTTTGCAAGTATGATAAACTGCCTTTGTGCAAAAATGATTTGAATTGTTTAAAGGGCTATGAGTTTTTGTGTGAGACGGGCGGTCAAGTGAAAGTGATTAAGTACGTCGGCCCCAACGAGCGCGTGCTGCCGTTCGTACGCCCCGAAGGCCATTAAGTTTTACAACGCTGTGAGGAGTGTGGGTTGTAGCCACTCATCCCAACCTTAAAAAGATAAAAGCGGATGAGGTCCCCGATAAAGGCACTCGGGGACGACAAAAAACGCATTGTCATTGCCGAAGTGGCGGTCCGCAGGACTCGGGAATCCCAACCTTAAAACCTTTTGTAAAATAGGTCTTGACAAAATGCAACAAAGCACTTATACTATGGGTAGAGAAGTGCGAGCGAAACTCTTTGTTTGAGGCCGGGCGTGCCTGGCGGTCAGCAGGAGTGAATTTTTGTATTTGTATAGGAGAAATTATGTTTAACTTATTTCCGAAAAAACCCAAAGTGAAATTGGGTAAAAAGAGCCAAATGGCTGCCGAAGATAAGAAACGGCAGAGCCCTTTGGCGGGTTTAGCAGGTACGTGGAAAAAATTAAACTCCATGGACCGCAAACAAGCCTATACGTTTGGGGCTATTGGCATCGTGGCTTTGATTGGGCTGATGCTGCTTGGCTCTGCGGCCGGCTCTAAAGATGAAGATTTTGCTGATTTTGAAACCCGCGGCTATGACCTAGCCAATATGCCGTTTTCTTCAGATGAGGCGGAGCAGTACTTGCTGGCGTCTAAATATCCGGATATGCAAGATAGCGGCGCTATTGGTTTATATTCTGAAGAAGAAAAGGCCGAGCGGCAAGCCGAAGATATGGAAAATGAGGACGAGGACTATTCTTCCGGCGGTTATTCAGCAGGCAGTGCGGCGGGCGGTTATTACGGCGGGTCGGGCAGCCGGGGTGGCCGGGGCGGCAGTACGGCTATCGGTCGTTTGAATAATGCGAATATTCAAAGATCCAGAGGCTCAGGCATGAGCGGCAGCTTTGGCCCCAGCGGGGATTTTTCCAACTTCCGCAGTCAGAATAAAGGAAATGATAAATTTCAAGGTCGTGGTTCCGGTAATGCACGCACAGCGCTGCGCCAAACGGCTATGGGCAGCCGGGCTGCGGCAGGACTGAAAGATAATAAACTGGCCAATGCCAAGAAAGCCATGATGGGCGGTAACATAGAAGGAAGCAAAGCATTTATGGACGATAGCGGCGCGGTGAATTTAGCCGAGGCCAAAGGTTTAAACCTAGACCCGAATGCTCCTATCAGCAGTGCCGATATGAGCGGCCTGGATGACGCCTTGCAAAATGCAAACAAAGAAGCCACGAAAAAAGAACAAGAACAAGAGGAAAAAAAGTGGTGGCAAGAGATGATAGAAAATGCGGTTCAAACCTTGGCACAAGGTCTGGTAAATATGGGGCTAAATTCTATGCAATCCTCCATGGAAGCAGCCAAAGCCGCAAAACTGGCAGAGCAGAGTCAATGGCAAGCTGACTTAGCTGAAAATGGCGTGCTACAGATGAAAGCTGGGCAAAGAACAACCGATCCGGCGGTAATTGGCGAGATATTAGACGTAAATGGAAGTATGGGCGATTTAAAGTTTGATGCCCCAAAAAGGACCTTGGTTCCCACGTCGGCTGGAACAACAGTGGGTTTAGACGGAAAACTTGTCACGGAAACAAAAATGTTGAGCCAACAGACACAGAATATAGTTAATGGTCAAGGCGAAATAGTATCTACCAGAACGAGTGTTGACGGAGGACAAACTTGGACGTATAGCAAAATGAACATGGATGCCGTAAACAAGAATGGGGTTCGTATTACGGGTCCGGGTGCGACTGCCTATAATACAAAGCAAGTGGCAAATTGGCAAAATAGCAATCCGGAAGCATATAATGCCGCGATAGCGAACAGAAATTCGGCCGGATTAGACGCCAGACAACAGTCGTATGGTAATTATAACTGGCAATCTAATAGCGGTGGCAATACGCCTTATCAGGGTGCCTCTAGAACGGGTGCAAATGGAAATACGGAGTGGTTTTGTGGGGGAAAGTGGGGAAATAAAACCTGCAATTAACCATTTAAGGAGACAATTATGAAACTGTTAAAACTTTTACTTAATCAGAGCGGCAAGATTGCTCTTACTACCGCCCAAGCTGTCACGGCAGCAGCCGTGGTGGGCGTCGGGGGACTTGCGCTGATGCAATTTAGCGGCAGTTCCTCAAGCAACAATAAGGACACGGTGTTTTCGTCCCAAGATGATGATCTTCGGTGCGTGCGGCGTATTCATAATTTTCGCGT
>CAJOLM010000002.1 GCA_905235355.1 uncultured Elusimicrobiales bacterium | reverse complement strand
GAAGCTTAATTGACAAGCACGGATTGCCTATATCCCCTTGCCAATTTTTACACCAATCCAGTCTCATATGTATTGAACCCTAACAGCCCTATTTTGCTCAACGAAAACATAGCAAATAAACATCCCCCTGCCACACATTTCCAAGCACAATAAAAATCCGCCGGCAGGGTAACCGGCGGACAGTTTTTTGTAGGAGGAGAATATGAACTAGATGAAATTGGCTCGCAAATGCAATACTGCATAGCGTTCTGTGTTGTACAGCTCTACATCTTCTTGCGTATGAACATCCTTAAATTCGCGGCGCACCCAGGCAATTTCACGCTCTAACAGGCGTTTTTTGCCAATTTGGTTTTTCCACAACGTCGCTTCACTCGTTACAATCGGATTCATACGTTTTTCCTTTCCTGCTTGATTACTTCCTTACACTATTAGAATATTTCTTTATGCGTGTGTTCACCAGGGTCCTTGGGCCTACTGGCAGGCCTAATTTTGACCCATGGCTGTACTGGGCTAGGGCCTATAAATGCCCTAGGCCCTTATATCCCGGTTGCCAAAGAGCCCCTGTTTTACTACAATATATAGGTAAAAACCTGTTTTACGGGGCGGTTTTTTGTGCCCCTTTAGCTATCTATATTACGGAGAAAAAATAAACATGGTAAAGAAAACTGCAAAAAAGACCGCCAAGAAAGTAGTCAAGCCGGCGGCCAAAAAAGCTGTTAAAAAAGTTGCTAAAAAAGCAGCTAAAAAAGTAGTCAAAACCAATCAAATGGTGTATGCTTTCGGCGGCGGCAGAGCCGACGGAAACGGTAAGATGAAAGAGCTCTTAGGCGGTAAAGGTGCCAACCTGGCTGAAATGGCCGGTACCTTAAAACTGCCTGTCCCCCCGGGCTTCACGATTACCACAGAAGTTTGTACCTATTACTGGAACAATAAAAAGACCTATCCGAAATCCTTAAAAGCGGATGTTGAAGCAAACCTTAAAAAAGTTGAAAAAATTACCAAAAAGCAATTCGGTTCCGAAACCAACCCGCTCTTAGTGTCCGTGCGCTCCGGTGCGCGTGCCTCTATGCCGGGTATGATGGAAACGATTTTGAACATTGGTCTGACGGAAAAAACCATTCCGGGCATGATTGCCAAAACCAATGATGAACGCTTTGTATATGATGCCTACCGCCGCTTGATTATGATGTACTCCGACGTAGTAATGGAAAAAGCGGCCGGCATTGAACCCAAAGACGGCGAAGGAATCCGCAAAATTTTAGACAACATGATGGGCGATGCTAAAAAGCATTTGGGCGTCCAAGACGATACCGAATTGCCGACGGTTGCCTTGAAAAAATTGTGCGCTGATTTCAAAGTCAAAGTCAAAGAGGTATTGGGCAAAGAATTTCCGGACGACCCGATGGAACAATTATGGGGCGCTATCGGCGCGGTGTTTGCCTCCTGGAACGGAAAACGCGCTATCGCCTACCGCGAAATTGAAAACATCCCGCACGATTGGGGTACAGCCGTAAACGTGCAAACCATGGTGTTTGGTAACATGGGTAATACCTCTGCGACGGGTGTGGCCTTTACGCGCAACCCGGGTAACGGTGATTCCCACTTCTACGGCGAATATTTAATCAATGCCCAGGGCGAAGACGTGGTGGCCGGTATCCGCACCCCCTCCCCGATGAACAAATGGTCCACAAACGCTCACTCTGCCCACTTGCCGACGTTGGAAAAAGTCATGCCGAAAGTGTACAAAGAATTGGACCAAATCCAAAAACGCTTGGAACATCACTTCCATGACATGTTGGATATTGAATTTACCATTGAACACGAAACCTTGTGGATGTTGCAGTGCCGCGTCGGTAAACGCAACGGTATCGCTGCCGTGCAAATGGCGCTGGACATGGTCAAGGAAAAATTAATCACCAAGGAAGAAGCCGTCTTGCGCGTCAGCCCGGCCCAATTGGGTGAGCTGCTGCTGCCGGCTATTGATCCCAAAGCCGAAAAGGCCGCCACGGCCATTGCCCAAGGCTTGCCTGCCGGCCCGGGCGGTGCTTCCGGTAAAATCGTGTTTACCTCTAATGATGCCATTGCCTTGCATGCCAAAGGCTACAATGCTATCTTGGTGCGCGAAGAAACCAACCCCGAAGATATTGAAGGTATGCGCGCGGCAACGGGTATTTTGACCCAGCGCGGCGGTATGACCTCTCACGCGGCCCTGGTGGCGCGCGGTTGGGGTAAATGCTGCATCGTGGGTTGCGGCGATTTGGAATTAGACATGGCCAACAAAACCGTTACCATGGGCGGCAAAACCTTTAAAGAAGGCGACGAGCTGACCCTGAACGGTACCAAAGGTTTAGTCTATGCTGGCGGACTCAAAATGTTAGCCGCCGGAGAAGGCAACAAAAACCTGAGCGACTTCTTGGCGCTGTGCGATAAATTGCGCGTCCTAAAAGTGCGTGCCAATGCCGACACCAAAGAAGACGCCGAAAAAGCCCGCAAATTTGGTGCAGAAGGTATCGGCTTGTTCCGTGTGGAACACATGTTCTACGGACAACATGCCGAGAAACCGCTTTTCATCTTGCGCAAAATGATTTTGGCCGGAAACGAAGCCGAACGCAAAGCCGCGGTAGACGAATTGTTCCCGTACGTCAAACAGGAAATCAAAGCGACCATGAAAGCCATGGCCGGCTTTGGGGTAACCGTGCGTTTGATGGATCCGCCGTTGCATGAGTTCGTACCTGCCTTGCATGAAAAACAACGCAGCTTGGCTGACGCGCTGGAAATTTCCATGGAAACCTTCCGCGAACGCGCTGCCGGCCTGCACGAAGTAAACCCGATGATGGGACACCGCGGTATCCGCTTGGGTGTGACCTATCCGGAAATTACCCTCATGCAAGCCCGCGCCGTATATGAAGCGGCTGCCGAACTGACGAAAGAAGGCGTCAAAGTCGCGCCGGAAGTAATGATCCCGCTAACCTGCGACGTCAATGAAATCGTCACCCAAAAGAAACTCATCCGCCAAGCTTATGATGAAGTAATGGCTAAAACGAAAGTGAAAAAGATGCAGTTTTCTGTAGGGACGATGATTGAAATTCCGCGTGCAGCTGTGCTGGCCTATGAAGTAGCCGGCGAAGCGGACTTCTTCTCTTTCGGTACCAACGACTTGACGCAAATGACCTTTGGTTTCTCTCGTGACGATATTGGCTCTTTCTTGCCGGAATATCTCAAGCAAGGTATTTTGCCCGCCGATCCGTTCCAGACCTTGGATCAACGCGGGGTCGGTATGCTCATTGAGCATGCTGTAACCGAAGGCCGCGCCATGAGACCGAATTTGAAAGTCGGTATCTGCGGAGAGCACGGCGGTGACCCGGAAAGTGTGGAATTCTGCCACCGCGAAGGGTTTACCTACGTGTCCTGCTCCGCCTTCCGCGTTCCTATAGCCCGGTTGGCTGCTGCACAAGC
This sequence comes from uncultured Elusimicrobiales bacterium, assembly GCA_905235355.1. Lineage (GTDB taxonomy): Bacteria > Elusimicrobiota > Elusimicrobia > Elusimicrobiales > Elusimicrobiaceae > Avelusimicrobium. The sequence goes on along the minus strand of CAJOLM010000002.1, from coordinate 21,557 downwards.
GGCTGCCAAAGACGTCTTGGCTAAGAAACGCAAATAAGCAGTTTTGTAGTAGCCCCGGCTTAACCGCCGGGGTTTTTAGTTTATCATAGGAGTGAACAATGAAAAAAGTATTCTTCTTGCTGGCCGCGTGTGCCTTACTAGGTGCTTGTGCCACGCCCGCTAATGAAGCCGGTATGGCTTTGTTTGCCCAAACCACCCAACCGATGCTAGTGACCGAAAGTACGGGCAAAAAAGTAGGCCGCGCTTGTGCGACCAATGTGCTGGGCCTTGTAATTCAAGGCGATATGTCCGTAGAAGCTGCCAAGAAAAACGGCGGCATCACCAGAGTAGCCTCTGTAGATAAAGAAATCAAAGGCTATGCTGTTTATGCTGAAGTGTGCACCATTGTAACCGGATCTTAATTTAAAAACTTCAGTTTTGTAAAAAACCCCGTGCTTACACCGCGCGGGGTCTTTCTTTCCAAAAATTGCCTGATTTGTTACAATAGTAACGTAGTTAAAAATTTAGGTTATTTGTTGGAAGTGCAGGGAAAGCCTGTGCATAGCAAAGCGGATACCCGCAGAGCATATTCCAGTCCACCAAATAATCGTCTGCTTTTACGTCCATTTCTTCGGAAATGGACGGGCGACGGTTATTACATGGGTTACTGGAATAGCTTCGGTAATAATCAGTCGCCTTTTTTGCGCTTCCAAAGGAGAAATGTATGCAAAAAATAAAGGCAGGTTTTACGCTGATTGAACTTCTTGTAGTGGTGCTCATCATTGGTATTTTAGCCGCTGTTGCTTTGCCGCAATATCAAAAGGCAGTAGTTAAATCCCGCATAAGCACTATATTGCCAACTATATCCAGTATCACTCATTCCTTGGAAGTATATTACCTGGCTAATGGAGAACTTACCCAAGACGGAACAAAATTAGATATCACTCCGTCTTGCACAGAAATCGCGGATACAGCGGATACAAATGGACAATACTGGAAATGCGGAAATAATTTTTTATTAAATATCTCTAGAGGTACGATAAATGCATCCTATTGTCCGGCTCATAACGCTTCTGTTTCAGATTGTCAAAGCAACAGAGAACTGCAAATAGGATGTGGAACTTCCCAATCTTCTAGTGATCGTGTCCCTCCCAATGGTTGTGCCTGTTGGGTACCCAATAATGCAGTTGGAAACGGAGAAGCAATTTGCAAAACCATTGGTAAACCTGTATCGTGCGAACCAAAAACCTGTTATATTTTATAAAAGAAATATTCTTTTTCCCCCTTTCATTTAAGCTCTCGTATTTGCTAAAATAGCAATATGAGAGCTTTTCCGATTATTGTATCTTCTCCGTCCGGCGGCGGTAAGACGACTATTGTGCAGCGCCTGTTAAAACGCGACAAAACGCTCGCGCGCGTTGTCACGGCTACTACCCGCGCCCCGCGTACGGGAGAGAAAGACGGACGCGATTATCATTTTTGGACGGAAAAACAATTTTTATCCGCCGTTAAAAAAGGCCAAATGTTGGAGTGGGCACACGTGCACGCGCACTATTACGGCATCCCTAAATCGTCGGTGGACGGGCTGATGAAAAAGGACATTTGTCCGGTGCTGGTCATTGACGTGCAAGGGGCCAAAACGGTATCTAAAAAATATCCGCAGGCAATAAAAATTTTTATCGTTCCCCCCAGCTTGGCAGAACTGAAAAAACGCATTGCCGCCCGTAAGGACCACACGCAAGATGTCGCCCTACGTCTGAAAACAGCGAAAAAAGAATTAAAAGAAATCTGCCATTACAATTATGTGGTATTAAATGACCAGCTGACACAAGCCGTGGCAGACGTAAAGCAAATTATCGGCGCGGAAAAATTAAAAACCGCGCGCCGCGTAAAAGATTTGAAACTATCTAAAATTCTCTAGGAGCAAGTATGGCAAACACAAAAAACAATCAAAACTTTGAGTCTGAACTCATGAACTTTGACGGAGACCGCTATGATGTAGTGGTGCTGGCGTCTATCTGGGCCAAAGAACTCAAGAAAAAAGATGAATATAAACACCAGCCGCACGCTTTGGTTATCAAAACAGCTTTGGACGATATTTTGTCCGGCAAAATGACTAAAGAGGCCGTCTTGGAAGTCAGCCGCAAGAATTTAGAAGCGGAACTGAAAGCCCAAGAAGAAGCCCGCAAAGAAGCCGAACGCAAAGCCAAAGAGCCGATGAAATTATAGTTTTATGAAAGACGGAGTGCGCGCCCTGGCAGCGGATCTAAAAGCTTTTTTATCCACGCGGGAAGAAGATGAACTAATTCCTCTCCGCTCCGCTGCGGAGCAAAACTCGTTGCCAGCGCCGCAACCGTCCGAAACAGTTGCTACTCCCGCCGAAAATCAAGATCATTTAACTGTTGAATTTGTCCGCGCTGCCCAAGCGGCCCCTGCCGCCCAGCCGGACACAAACCCGGCGCAAACGCCCGGTTTTTTTGAGGAGCCTGCCGCTGCTGCAGCTCCTGTTTCTACGCCTATGACCGCCCAAGAAAAACAAAACGCTTTAAATCAAATTGCTCAGGAAATCAAAGCTTGCCAGCGCTGTCCATTAGGCAAGACCCGCTTAAATGCCGTCCCCGGCGAAGGCAACCCAAATGCCACGCTGATGTTTATCGGCGAAGGCCCCGGCTTTGACGAGGACCACAAAGGCCGCCCGTTTATCGGACGCGCCGGGCAATTATTAGACAAAATGATTGCCGCTATGGGGCTTAAACGCGAAGATGTGTTTATTGCCAACATTGCCAAATGCCACCCTATGGTCAATCCGGCTGATCCCGAAGCGCACGGCAATGACCGCGCGCCTAATACAGAGGAAATTGCCGTCTGCCGCAAATATATTGAGCGGCAAATTGCGGCTATTTCGCCCAAATACGTCGTGGCATTGGGCGGGGTAGCGTCCAAAGCGCTCATCAGCGATACCAAGTCCTTGGGTGCGTTACGCGGCAAATTTCACTTGCTCCATTTAGATAGTGTGGACCTCAAAACACCCGTCAAAATTTTAGCAACTTATCACCCGGCGGCCCTCTTGCGCAACCCGAATTGGAAAAAAGACGCCTGGGCAGACCTGCAAATGGTCATGGCTGAAATGGGGCTGAAACGTCCCCAAGCATAACTATGTACTGCAAAGTCGTTTTTGACGTACCGCTAGACCGGGATTTTGATTACAGCGTGCCACCTGAACTGGCGGCGCGCGTCAAGCCCGGCGTACGTGTCACGGCTCCCTTTGGGCGTATGCTCACCACAGGGTTGGTCATTTCTGTTTCGGATAACACTTCTCTGCCTGATAATATTCTCATGAAAGATATTGCCTGTGTGCTAGATGAGCAGCCGGTATTTGGCTCGGACTTATTTGCCCTGGCACAATTTATGAAAAGCACCTGGGGCGGCCCGATTGGGCAAATTTTATTTGCTTTAGTCCCCCCGCAAGCCTATTTCAAATTACTGGAAGGCGCGGTTTCTCCCGCACCCTTACCAGCGGAAAATGCGCCCGCCTTATCTGCCGATGCCCAACAAGCCTGGACGCGGCTTAATAGCTATTTATCAGACGGTTTTCACCACGTGCTGCTGAGCGGTCCGGCGGGTAGCGGCAAGACGGAAATCATCTTGCGCTTAATGTATCAGGTGCTGCAAAATTACGGGCAGGCCCTGCTCACTGTGCCCGACGTGCTGGCGGCCCAAAATTTAGCGACCCGGCTGCAAACACGCTTTGGCAAAAATGTATTTTGTTGGCATAGCAAAATGTTGCTGAGCCAAAAGAAACAGATTTTCTCGCACGTGTCTAATGGCCTTCCGTATCTGATTGTATCGGCGCGGTCCGGCGGCTTATTACCCTTTAAAAATTTGCGCCTGGCTGCCATGCTGCAAGAAGAAAATGATAATTATAAACAAGAGGAAAATAAGCCGTATTTTCATTTGCGCGACCTCTTGGCTTTCCGCGCGCAGCAGCATGAGGCGCTGTTTATTTCCTCGTCGGATACTCCGTCGCTTGAAACGCTGTATGCCGTGGGACAAGGCAAAGCGGAAGAAATCCGTTTGCCGGATGTTTCCGCAGGCAAAACGCAAATTAAAATTACATCTAAAAAAAGCGAACGCTCTGCCTTTTTATCAGACCAACTGCTCATGCAACTGGAGCAAAATCTGCAGGATAAAAAAGCCAGCGTGCTGATTTTAAACCGGCGCGGGTATGCCAATTCTTACTTCTGTTTAAATTGCGGCACCTATGCCAAATGTAAAGAGTGCGGCACTATTTTATACCGTGAAAAAAATGACCAGGGCCAGGACCAATTAGTATGCAAAAAATGCGGCCATATAGAAAGCCTGGACCAAACGTGCCCGAAGTGCCAAAATAAAATTTTTAAATCCCGCGGCGGCGGCACGCAAAAAATCGTCACGGAACTAAACAAATTATTTCCCGCCGCGCACGTTTTGCGCCTGGATTCAGATACGCTGCGCCGCAAAGACGGGCAAGGCTATCTCGTCCGCCGGGCTTTAGACGGCGGGCAAGCCGATATCGTGGTGGGCACCAATTTAGCACTAGAGGCAGTGCTATCTCCGCGCGTCAATTTAGCCGCTATTTTAGATGCAGAGCTGGAGCTAGACAGCCCGGATTTCCGCGCATCAGAACAATTTGGGCAGCTGCTTTTTAAACTGAAAAACCGCCTTTCTTCCCGCCCCAACGGACGGCTGATTATTCAAGCGGCCTCTACAGATATTTATCCGTTTGAAAGTCTGCAGCAAGACTATGAAACCTGTGCCCAAGAGGAACTGGCCGCGCGTGAAAGCTTTGCTTATCCGCCGTACGTGCAACTGGCAAAAATGCTTGTCAAAGCCAAAGATGCCACCCTATTAGATGCTGAAACAGCGCGCATCATGAGTGCGGCCGCGCCCTATTGCACCGATGTATTGGGCCCGGTCAAAACAGGCAAGAAAACAGACACGCTGCTCAAGCAATATATTCTGTTTAAAACAGACACGGATAAATACGCGCAATTAGTGGCGGCACTGGATACTCTCAAACCGTCTAAAAAAATAGAAATTAAAGTGTTTGCCGACCCCTACGATTTTTATTAATTATTAGCGGCAAACCGTTTTTCCGCTTGCGCGTTTTAATTTGCTACAATACAAAGAGACCCTTTTACGAGGATATATATGACGATTGATGAACAAATTTCTTTTTTAACACGCGGCTGCGTGGACATTGTAAATAAAGAAGGTTTGCAAAAGAAACTGGAAAGCGGTAAAACGCTTAAAGTTAAACTGGGCTGCGACCCTACCAGTGCAGACCTGCATTTAGGCCATAGCGTGGCCCTGTCACTCTTGCGGCGCTTTCAGGATTTGGGACATACGGCTGTACTCGTAATTGGGGATTTTACCGCCGCAGTTGGTGACCCTTCCGGCCGTGATAGCACGCGCCCGGTTCTTCCCCGTGAAAAGATTTTAGAAAATGCCAAGACCTACACCGACCAAGCTTTCAAGGTATTAGACCCGGCCAAAACAGAAATCCGCTTTAACAGCGAGTGGCTGGACCCCTTTGTACACGGGGCCGATTTGATGCACACGCTGCAAAAAGTGACCGTTGCGCAAGTGTTAGAGCGCGACGATTTCAAAAAACGTATGGCGGCAGGCAGCCCAATTAGCCTGTTGGAAGTGTTATACAGCTTATTCCAGGGCCAAGATTCTGTGGCCCTTAAAGCAGATGTGGAGCTGGGTGGCACCGACCAAATTTTCAATTTACTCGTCGGCAGACAATTGCAAAAACAAAACGGACAAGAGCCGCAAGTAGCCATGACGGTGCCGTTGCTGGTTGGCACGGACGGCGTGAAAAAAATGTCCAAATCCTATGGCAATTATGTGGGGCTTAATGACGCGCCCAACGATATGTTTGGCAAATTAATGTCTGTATCCGATGAACTGATGCTTAGCTATTACGAGTTGCTCACCAGCGAAGATTTATCCGCCATTAAAGCCATGCACCCCATGGAAGCTAAAAAGAAACTAGCTGGGCTGCTCACGGCACGCTTTCATGATGAAGCGGCTGCCCAAGCTGCACGCGAAAATTTTGAAAAGGTATTTTCCAAAAAAGAAAATCCCAACGATATGCCGCAATTAAAACCCGCCGAAGGAGCGCTGCTGTCTGCGGTACTGTTTGAAGCCAAAGCCGCCGCCAGCAAAAACAAAGCCCGCGGCTTAATTGAGCAAGGCGCGGTGCGCTTAAACGGCGAAAAAATCTTGCAAGACGGGCCGCTTTCCTTTAAAGACGGCGACGTGCTGCAAGCCGGCAAGCGGGCATTTTTTAAACTGACACACTAATACTATGAAACGGTTTCTTATCGGTCTGACTATATTTGTACTGCTGATTGTCGGCGCGGTGGTGTTTGTAAAACTGCACTATTTTCATCAGGGAGAGCCCGTCGTCTTTGAAATTGCTCCCGGGCAGACCGTTTCTCAAATTGCGCAAAACCTGAAGGAAAAAGGCATTATCCAAAGCCCCATTTGGTTTAAAATTGTGACGCGCTTATCTGCCACCGCCAAAGATTTAAAAGCCGGCAGATATGACTTGCATACCAATATGTCGTCGGAAACAGTGCTCAATTGTATCAAAAGCGGCTCTTGCCAGCATTTGACCAAGCTTACCACCTTAGAAGGTTGGCGCAGCGAAGAAATTGCCGAAATGCTAGCCGAAAACAATATCACCAATGCCAACGGATTTTTGGAAATTGTCCGCAAACAGGATTTAGAAGGCCGCTTATTCCCCTCTACCTATTATTTTGCCGAAAATAGTTCGCCGTCTAAAGTGGTGGAAACAATGATTAATCAGTACAATCGCAGCGTAAAGCCTTTGTTCAAGCAATACCCCACGAATTTGACGGAAAAAGAAGTGCTGACTGTGGCTTCTATCGTAGAGCGCGAGGCGATTTATCACGACGAGCGGCCCAAAATTGCCGCGGTGTATTTAAACCGTCTGAAAATTGGCAAACGCCTGGAAGCCGACCCGACGGTACAGTACGCTCTGGGTTTTAATTTAAAGGAAAACCGCTATTGGAAAAAGGGCCTGACGTATAGAGATTTGCGCGACCCGTCCCCCTACAATACTTACCGCTACAATGGGCTTCCGCCGACGCCGATTGCCAACCCCAGCTATGAGTCTATCAAAGCTGTGCTCAACCCGGAGCCGGATTTTGAAGCACTATACTTCGTGGCAGACAATACCGGCCGCCATGATTTCAGCCAGACCTATAACCAACATCTCATTAAGAAAAACAAATATAAACGGAAATAATCAGAGAATATTATATTGGGTACAATTTCCGCTACAGCTTTCGTTAATATTTTCCCCCACCTGAACTCCTCCGAAACTTTTACATAAACGCCGCGCGCGCTCTCCGTCACCTTTGTACGCAGAACATCTAATCCTACCGTCAAAATACATTACAAAAGCATTACCTACACCGGCATTCTGCATAACTCCATATACCTGGGGATAAGCATCATCAATTTTTAATTTAAATTTTGGGCAGACGGCTTCCAAAGTAGCGTTCGAAGTTGCTATAGCACAATCCACTGGCAACACTCCTTCCAAATCGTGTATATCGGTAGCGTAGGTTCCGTTTGCTAAGTGATAAATTTCTTGTGCTTCTTTAAGCGCGCGTACAGCGGCCATCATGGTGGTAAAGCGTGCCTTATCTACCGCAACTTGGTATTGTGGAAGGGCTACTGCAGATAAAATACCGATGATTAATACAACCACTAACAACTCAATAAGTGTGAAAGCGTGCACATTAAAAAGGGCCGTTATTCCCGAATGTCTCTTATTTATGAGTACCTTACAGGACACCCCAAGCGGGAGCTCGGGGAGTTTCACATTTTTATTTTGTTGTTCCATATTCTGTTCTCCTTGTTCTAATCATACTGTCATTCTGAGGTGTCGTTGCTCAGAATCTCCCTTGTTCTTGCCGTTTACTACAAAAACAGCAACAACTTAAAAATCGGGAGATGCTGAACAAAAACCTTTCAGCATGACATCTTTTTTACAACATCGTACTCCCATATTGTACCCAAAAAAAAAAACCAAGTCAAGACCTGTTTTGGCTCACTATTTTACAACGAAAATATATTTATTTTTCGGAAAATAAGTAGATATATAACTATAATTTTTTAAGCAGTTCCGCAATACGCTCGGAAGAAGTAAGCGGATCGGGCAGATTTAATTTGGCAAAGTTTTCCTTCATAGTTTCCAAGGAAATATCATTAGCAGAGGTAAGCAGGCGGTCCATAGCGGTATATAAACGCTCTTGCAAATGTTCTCCTTCCTGCACCAGAGCGGCACAACCTACACTTTGCAATACTTTAGCATTATAATACTGATGATTGGCAGCCGCTGTCGGCAGCGGTACTAGTACAGACGGTTTTTTACAATACACCAGTTCGGCAATCGTCCCTGCTCCGCTACGGCAAACAACCAAATCACAGCTATGCATCAAATCGTAAATTTCATTAGAGTATGGCAGCACCTGCACGCGTTTGACTTTGCCATATCCGCGTGAAATGGTCTGATACCAGCATTCCCCGCTGATGTGAATAAATTGTAACGCTTCATTTTCTGCAATCAAGCGTTTTACTGTTTCAATAAGTGCTTGATTTAAGGCCTTGGCCCCCTGGCTGCCACCAAATATTAGTACCGTTTTAAAATCCGGATTTAGCCCCAAATCTTGCAGTATTTTGCGGCGGTCAAACGGTACGGCAAATTCTCTACGTATTGGCGTACCCACCAGTACACTATGACGGATTTTCTTATTAATCGGCAAGCCCAGTAAAAATAAATCCGTAAAATAAGAGCAAATTTTATTAGACAGACCAATTTTGGTATTAGAATCATGCGCAGCCGTTTTAATCCCCTGCAAATGTGCCATAAACAGCAGCGGAAAAGATACATAGCCGCCTGTGCCAATGACCACATCCGGTTTAAAAGTCTTAATAATAGCGCAGGTTTGCCGCAGTGCCCTGATAAATTTGAAGAAAAAAGAAATATACTTTAGTGGATTAACAGAGCGCGTCAAAGCACAAAAATCAATTTCCTGAAATTTAATGCCATATTCTTCTAGCACATGCGCGGCCACATCAGCCCGGCGCACCACAAACAGCACGCTGTTGCCCTGTTTATTGAGCAGTCTGCCCAAAGAAAACCCCGGGTAAAAGTGTCCGCCAGTACCGCCCGCCGCAATTAAAAAACGTTTATTCATATTTATCTGTTTCTCGTTCTATATTCGGTAAAATCTTCAACATTACGCGCTTTACTGCTATGTTTGGAACTAGCTACATTGACAATAATACCCATCATCACCAGTGTCATAATAACTGACGATCCGCCATAAGAGAAAAATGGCAGCGGGATGCCTTTTGTGGGCAATAGGCCAATAGCCATAGCCATATTAAAAAACGCTTGCATACAAATCGTCAGTGTCAGCCCAAAAATCAACAAACTATGAAAGCTGTTTTTAGATACGCGCGCCAAACTAATTCCGCGCACCAGTAACCAACAGAAACAGGCAATAATCGCCATTACACCCATGAGCCCTATTTCTTCACACATTATAGAAAAAATAAAGTCTGTGTGCGCAGCGGGTAAATATTCTAGTTTTAGTTCGCTATTGCCAAGTCCTTTACCAAACCAACCACCTGAGCCAACTGCCATAAAAGATTGCATCAGCTGATATCCGGCCCCTCCGGCCTGCGCTTCCGGATTTAAGAAAGATAATAAACGCTCCAAGCGGTAGCGGTAAAAAATCAGCTGGTATAAAATAAGCGGGGTCGTGGCGGCAAACATAATCAATAGATGTTTGATACTGGCTCCGGCCACAAAAAGCATCGCTACCAGCACTGCACCCATTAACATAGGAGTGCCCAAATCCGGCGCCAGGCCCATCAGCCCAAAGGTAATACCGCTCACTACTAGCGGCGGAAGCAGCAGCAGCCAATTGCGCGCCAGTTTACCCTGCCAGCGTGATAAATAATCGGCTAAATAAATCACCAGTGTTACTTTGGCTACTTCAGACGGCTGCAAATTAAAAAATCCCAAATGAATCCAGCGGTGCACGTTGGCAATTTTAGGGGTAAAAAGTACCCAAATGAGCAGCCCCCACGTGATGTACATGAGCCATATTGGTTTAACTATTTGCTGCAAGCGCGAATAAGTCTGGCTGAGTACTAAAGCGGCCACTAGTCCCAAGAAATCAAATATCAGCTGGCGTTTAAAGAATAAACTAGAATCAAAAGCCGAAGAAGAATAAGTAAAAATCAACCCAAAACACACAAATACAAACGTAATAAAGGCCAGTTTTTTATCAATAATATGACCTTCATACTCCGTCACTTCTGCACGCGCAGCTGTTCGTGAGGGCCGCTCCTCAAAGCGCATAGCTCCCCGGCGTACCGGTTGTGTTTTTTTCTTGGATTTTGAAAATAGTTTTATCATATTTAACGTATTTTAAGTGATGCCAGTGCCAGTAACATGAGCATAGCCCCAGCAATCCAAAAGCGCACAATTACTTTTGGCTCCGGAATGCCGCACAGTTCAAAATGATGATGAATAGGTGCCATTTTGAACAGACGCTTCCCGTGCGTTGCTTTAAAATATCCCATCTGTAACATTACAGATATTGTTTCCAGCACAAAAATTCCTCCGGCAATAGGCAGGAGAAGCTCCTGTTTGACACATAATGCAACCGTGCCTAACACGCCACCTAAAAATAGGGAGCTGGTATCGCCCATAAACACGCTGGCCGGATAGGCATTAAACCATAGAAATCCGACGCACGCCCCCACCAGCGCGCCCAAAAATACGCTCAGTTCCCCCGCGCCCGGCACATAAATAATTTTAAGGTAATCGGCAAAATTAATGTTACCCGCCAAATAGGCAAATACCGCATAGGTCAGCGCGGCAAATATCATACACCCGCTGGCTAACCCGTCCAGCCCGTCTGTCAGATTGGTAGCATTGGAAGAGCCGACAACCACCAGCATGGCAAAGGCAAAGTAAAACACCGATAAGTCAACAAACGTACTGCTTAAATACGGGATGCTTAGCGAAGTGGCGTAATCACCATTGGGCGGATTTAAAGCTAAATATCCCACTACCACGACTGCCGTAAACAGTTGTATAGTTAGTTTAATAGACGACGCCAACCCCTCCGGATTATGTTTAACCAGTTTTGTGTAATCATCCAAAATTCCCACAAAAGCCAGCGTAATCGTCGTAAATAGCACCAAACAAATATACGGGTTATCCAGCCGTGCCCACAAGAGCACGCTCGTTAATAAACTAATCAGAATTAACAGCCCGCCCATTGTAGGTGTACCATTTTTAGATAAATGTGACGCTGGTCCATATTGGCGCTCAATTTGGGCAATTTTTAGGGCACGCAATTTATTAATGAGCCACGGCCCCACCAGTAAAGACATCACAAAGGACGTAACAATCGCAGCTCCGGTGCGGAACGTAATATAATTAAAGATATTTAAAACACTGATATCATCTTTAAATAAAGACAAGTAGTATAACATTTATATCTCCTTTACTAAGTTTTCAAATTGCATACTGCGTGAGGCTTTTAATAAGCATACGCCCCCTTTTTCAGCCAGTAATTTTTTTAGGTCTGCCGTCCAAGCAGCCGGGTTTTGGCTATAAAATACGACAATCCCTTTAGCTCCTTTCAGAGCCTCTGCCGCTGCCAGCATTTCCGGCCCAGCCAAAAACGCATAGTCAATGTGATTATCCGTCAGTAATTGCCCCACCGCTGCGTGAAATTGGGCTGAATTATCCCCCAGCTCCTTCATATCTCCCAGCACCGCAATGCGAGGGCCGGCAGCTTCTTTTCCCAGTATTTCAAGAGCATTTTTCATACTAGCGGGATTAGCATTATAGCAGTCTAAAATTAAAGTAGCTTTGTTGTGCGCCATACGCTGCATACGCATCGGCATGGGCGTAAAAGAAAGCAAGCCTTGCTGTATTTCGTCCATAAATAAACCCAGCCCAATAGCTGCAGCACAAGCGGCGGCGGCATTTAAGCGGTCATGACGCTGCAAATGCAAATCCATGGAATAAGTAATGCCTTTGTAGATAAAAGAGAAATTATCTGTTTCTAAAATACGCAGATCAGCACGCGGGCTAAATCCAAAAGAAATAGCTTTCCCTTTGTATGCTCCCAAACGTGTCAGCATTTCGTCGTCGCAGTTGTACACTAATGTACCTGCCGCGGCCAGACAGCCCACAATTTCCGTTTTCGTGCAGTACACCGTTTCCAAATCTTTAAAAAATGTCAAATGCGCCGCGGACACATTGGTAATGACCGCTACATCCGGCACAGCCAGTGAGGCAGTTTCCCGGATATCACCCGGATGAGAAGCGCCTAATTCAAAGACACCATACTCGTCATCCGGCATAATTTCCAACAATGAAAAGGGTACGCCAAACTGATTGTTTAAATTGCCGATATTGGCTACTGTTTTCCCTGCGTGAGAACAAATAGACAACAGCATTTGTTTAGTCGTGCTTTTTCCATTAGAGCCGGTAATGGCCGCCACTTTCAATAGAGCATTTAAACGGTGAGATTTAGCCAGCTCTTGTAAGGCGCGTAAACTGTTTTCTACTTCCAGCACATCTACCGCCTGGTCTTTAATATCGGCTAGCAACCCTTTTTCTCCCACGATTAAGGTAGCGCCTTTTTTAATACACTCCTTGATAAAACTATGTCCGTCGTGTGTAGCTCCTTTTAAGGCCCAAAAGCTATCCCCGGGACCTACGTGGCGGCTATCGGTCACGATCGTATCTATTTTGCGTTGTGCATCTTTGGCGCGCAACGTGCCCCCTGTAATGTTGGCAAGTTTAGATAAAGATAAATTCAACTTCATACGTTCTCCTTACTGTACTAATTCTTCCGGACGGTCCGGCGCGATCCCTTGCATAGCCAGCAATGCTTCTGCCACCTCTTTAAAAATAGGGGCAGCCGCTGTGCCGCCGAAGGTATATTTGGCCGGACTATCTAACACTACTAAAATTGTAAAACGCGGATTTTCTATCGGGGTAAATCCGCAAAAAGATACTACGTGGCGGCGTTTAGCGTAACCGCCTTCTTTGTCTAATTTTTCTGCGGTACCGGTTTTACCCGCTACGCTATATCCTTTGATGCGGGCCTTTTTGCCGGAGCCTTCTTCCACTACATATTGTAAAACTTTTTTCATGGTCTCTACTGTTTGCGGTTTGACCACACGGCGGATTTTTTGCACTTTCGCGCGTTTATCCACCCGTCCGTCGACATACTCCACACGGTCTATCAAATGCGGCTGCATGAGCCAGCCGCCATTGGCAATTGCCGAATAAGCACCAATCAATTGAATAGGTGTTAAGGCCACGCCGTAACCATATCCTTTAGAAGCGGTATCCACTTTGGTCCACTTGTTATACGCAGGAACAGAACCGCGCGATTCCCCCGTAAAATTGATATCTGTTTTCGTGCCAAATCCAAAGGCTTTGATATAATAAAAGAAATTTTTAGCTCCTAATTCCAACGCAATTTTCCCCGCTCCAATATTGGAAGACAGAGCCATAATTTCAGGAATCGTCAGCGCATCTTTATCATGTTGCTTGTCTTTCACAACTACACCGCGCGCAATTTCCCAGCTGCGTCCGCTCATATCAATGGCATCATTTACGTTTACAACGCCGGCGTCTAATGCCGACGCTACAGAAATGGTTTTAAAAGTAGAACCCGGCTCATAAGTAAACTGAAAGGCTAAAGACTGACCGTCTTTACGCGGATAAGAGGCCGCAGCTAAAATACGCCCTGTTTGCGGATCTTGCACCAAAATAAGTCCGCGTTCCGGATCATAATCTTCTACCGCTTTGGCAAGGGCGGCTTCTGCATAATATTGAGCAAGCATGTCAATCGTCAAGTATAAATTGCCGACGGATTTTTCCTCTTTTAAACTGCGGTCATAAATCACTTCTCCGCGGCGCGCACGTTTAGCGCGGCGTTTGCTGATATCCTGGCTCAGTTCATCATTAAACATCAGCTCCAACCCGGACAGACCCATATTTTTAGAATTAGCTTCCCCCAACAAGTCAATGGCACTATCTCCATAAGGGTGAATACGTTCATACTCCGGCGTAGCTTCCAGCCCCTGCCCGGCTAAACTGCGTAAAAAGGGAATCATATTCATGTAAACATCAGGCTTAATTTTTTTGGCGACAAAAAAGAAATTTTGTTTTTCCTTCCATTTCTTTTCCAATTCTTTTTTAGATAAACCCAAGGTTTCTACCAAAAAGTTAATGGTTATATTTTTATCCGGCACATAGCGTTTGCTTACGCCACAAGAGTGCGTACGCACTGATTCGGCCAAGAAATTGCCGTTTGTGTCAAAAATTTGTCCGCGCAATCGGTCTTCTGCCAAGTAATCATAAATGGTACGCTCTGCCTTATCTGCAAATTTTTCGTGTTGGAAGGTTTGCATATAAAATAGACGCACCCCAATCAATAGCGGCGCGAGCAAGCACAAAATCCCGCACAGTTTCATGCGAGCTTTTGGATTATATGCAAAAGAAGGTTTTGGTTTTAACATTTAGTCTTCCAAGACGACAATTTGTTGCGGCGGAGTACGGCGCAAATGTAAATTTTCAGAGGCAGCCTTGCGCACCACTTCGGGGCTGGATAAGCGCGCAGCCTCTAACTTCAAGTATTGATTGCGCGCTTCTTTGATTTGTACTTCACTTTGCAATTTACCAATCAACCGCCCGGAACGGTTAATTTCAATGCGCATCATTACTACTCCGAATGCAAACACACTCAAAATAAATACCAGTCCAAAAATTTTCATAATTTTTCAATCACCCTCAATTTAGCACTACGTGCCCGTGAATTTTGACGTATTTCTTCGTAGGAAGGAACAATGACGTGTTTATTTACCAGTTGCCACGCACCGGACGCTGCCAATTGTTTAAAATAATTTTTCACAAGTCTGTCTTCTAACGAGTGAAAAGTCAGCACAGCAGCTCTGCCGCCAGGAATTAATAATTTATCTAACAGCTCAACGACCGTGCGCACACTGCCCAGCTCATCATTTACGGCAATACGAAGTGCCTGAAAAGTCTGCGTGGCAGGATGAATTTTTCCCCGTCCGCGCACAACCCCTTCTACTATTTTTTTAAGATCAAAAGTCGTTTCAATACGTCCCTGCCGCCGTGCCGCCATAATCGCCATAGCAATGGCGTGCGCTTGGGGTTCCTCGCCATAATCGGTCAAAATACGCTCTAAATCCGTTAGTCCCCACTCATTGACAATACGTGCAGCAGTCAGTTCCGCTTGCGTGTCAAAGCGCATGTCCAACGGCCCGTCACGCAGTAAACTAAATCCACGCTGCGGATTATCCAACTGATACGAGCTAACCCCCAAGTCAAACAGCGCGCCGTCTGCCCCAGGCAGGCCAGCTGCTGCTAATACGTCAGGTGCTTGTGTATAAGAGGCGTGCACCGCGGTTAAGCGGCTATCATGCACCCGCTCTTTTGCCATAGCAAGGGCCTCGCTATCTTTATCAAATCCGAAGATACGTGCCGAAGGTCCTAATCGGCTTAAAAACAAAGAAGTATGCCCCCCCAGGCCAAGCGTTCCGTCCACATATACTCCACCAGGTCGTGTAAGTAACAGGTCCGCTATTTCGGTAGCTAAAATAGGAATATGTTTCCACTCGCTCATTGAAAATACCCCTTATAGCTATTTGTTTCTACTAATTTCAATTTTTTAATTTTCGTCTTTTGCGGACGAGGTGAGTTTACCTGTCTCTGCGGCTGGCTTGCTCTGCTTTGGACCGGAACCGTTACCGTTTGCGTAGAGGACAACACCTGTGATGCCCGAGTATTAGATTGCGCTGTTTTTTGAGCTTTGCGTGCTTTTTGCATTAAATCGTACAACCACACATTTTGCAACACAGACACCTTTGTAAACGGCATACCGTACGCCCGGTAAAGTGCCTGGTGCAAGGGCGTTCCGGCTTTAAGTTCATTACAGAAACGGTAAAATTCGTCCCGGCTATGTTTATTAAGCAAGTAATCAATCAGTGTGTACGCCTGCGTGTACCATAGCTCTGCATCCTGCATGGGGAGTTTGGACAAATCGCTCATCTGAGTCATCGTTTCCAAGTCAATATATTTTCCCTCTAAGATACGGTTTAAACCACTTTCTAACCAGCTAGGTTTGCGCTTGGTAACGTAAATCTGCATATACATAGCCATCCCTTCTGACAACCACAAAGGCGAAATACTGGGCAGGAAATATCCGTCAAAATACAAATGCGTCAGCTCATGTACTGACAGCGGGTAGAAGTTTTTTCCTTCTAAAATATACATAGTGTCAGCGCGTAAATCCGACGCAGCCCCCGACCATGCCGGCCGTTTTGTAAAACTCATATAGCTGTCTTTGTTATCAAACAGCATGACCAAAATTTTATTGGGTTTGGCTACCAAAGTAAACGGCGTCAGATCCAGCATCAGATTGCCATGGATATTATCTAATACTGTTTTGATTTTATTACCCACTATCTGACGTTCGCGATAAATAAGATAGTTAAAAGTATCTGCCGTCATAAATCCCGGAGGAGGCGGCAGCCAGCGCACCTTTTTTTCGGCCCCTATTTCGTGACGGAAAACGGAAGGAACTTCTTGAATTTGCGCTCCGGCTGAGGTAATGGCTTGCCGTTGGGATTCTTCACTTAAATTTGTTACCAAGTTTGACAATGCTTTGTCTGCATCTTGCAGCTGCTCAATCGTTTGAGGGGTATCATCTGAAAATAAATTGTCAAATATATCGGAATCACTTTCAGACTTGTCTGCCAGTAAACTATCACGCTGGGTCTTACCCTCATCGGGACTTAAGAACAGGATTTTGCGGTACGCTGTTTTCACATCCACGTCAAAATAGCGCAGCACAGGCGGGGTAATAATCACTACCCCTAAAATCCACAGCATGATTGTAATTTGTTTAACGATATCCATTATTTTTTAAATACAGTAATATAGCGTTCTTTTTTCTCGTTGGGCAAAGTGTAGCAAAACGGATCGTCTGCGCTCATATTACTGGCTGCCAAATCCGCCTCACCTACTGCGCCCAACGCGCTTTGATAAGCGGCCACTTGTCCGCCGGGTTTTACCGCCGCCGCCAGCACAGGCAAAATATCTGTTAATTGCCCCATGGCACGTTCGGTCACAACATCAAATTGGGTAGTGGTATTTTGTCCTAAACGTATATTTTCTACAACTACGTTTTTAAGCCCTAATTTCATAACAACCCATTGTAAAAACATACTGCGCCGCTGCAAGCTTTCAATCAAATGCACTTGCACTTGCGGCAAGGCTATCGCTATGGACAGCCCGATATACCCCGCACCGGAGCCGGCATCTGCCAGCGTAAAATCGGTCCGTTCCCCTACTTGGCGCGCCACCCACGCGGCTCCAGCCAGTCCGTCGCAAATATGACGGGTAATAATTTCCTGCTCATTTGAGACGCTGGTTAAATTAAGCGTGTCTTTCTTCTGCCAAACTAAATCAGCATAACGTAATAAAAGTATAACGGATTTTTCCGTTAATGCAAGGCCTAATCCCGCAGCGAAATCAGCCAACTTTTTCTGCACGTTTCAACCTCCGGTAGCGCTCAATATGAATAGCCAGCAGCTGAATATCGGCCGGCGTCACGCCCGGTATGCGTGAGGCTTGGCCCAAAGTGCGCGGCTTTACCGTTTTCAATTTTTGGCTGCTTTCAATTAAAATCCCTTTAACGCCGGACGGGTCAAACCCTTCCGGAATAATGATATTATCGGCTTGGGCCAGTTTTTCGGCGTCCTTTTGATTGCGCTCATAATATCCGGCATATTTCTGATGAATAGCTACGTGGTTGCGCACTTTTTCGGCACTCCACGGGCCTAAATCCGCCTCGTCTATCACGTGCTCCGGATTGGCTTTTAAAGCTTCCACTTGCGCACGATACTTTTCAAAGGCCGGCTGATATTTTTTGTCCAATGTGCCCAAGGCAAAGCCGTGCGGGCACAGGCGCAAGTCTGCATTGTCATTACGCAGCAAAATGCGATACTCCGCGCGCGAGGTAAACATACGGTACGGCTCATTGACGCCTTTGGTCACCAAATCATCAATCAGCACACCGATATAAGCTTCATCACGCCGCAGAACAAACGGCTCCAGGCCGCGTACCTTTCGCGCGGCATTAACACCCGCTATAAAACCTTGGCCGCCGGCTTCCTCATACCCGGTGGTGCCGTTCATTTGCCCGGCGCAGAAAAGCCCCGGCACAATTTTACTTTCTAAAGAGGGATATAAATCCATCGGGTCCGAAAAATCATATTCCACCGCATATCCGGCACGCGTAATGGTGCATTTTTCAAGCCCCGGCACGGATTTAAGCAGCGCGCGCTGCACATCCTCCGGCAAGCTGGTAGAGAAACCTTGAATATAATACTCCTCGGTATTGTTCCCCTCCGGCTCTAAGAAAAGCGGATGGGTTTTGACATCAGGGAACTTTTTGGTTTTATCCTCTACCGACGGACAATAGCGCGGCCCTAACGCGTGAATTTTGCCGCTATACATGGCCGAGCGGTGCAAATTTTCGCGCAGGATTTTATCGGTTTCTTCCGTGGTGCGCGTAATGTAGCAGCACAAAAAGTTACGCTTGGATAATGCTGCCGCGTCGCTAAAATGCGACATGGGCTGCAGCGGATTATCAGACGGCTGCAAACGGAATTGGGAGAAATCTACCTCGCGCGCGTTGATGCGCATGGGCGTACCTGTTTTAAAACGGATAATGTGCAGCCCCAGCTCCTTTAAGCTGCCGGACAGACGCGTGCTGGGCATATCATTGTACCGCCCGCCGGGAAACATTTCCTCGCCGATATGAATTGTGCCGCCCAAAAAAGTGCCCGTACTTAAAATGACTGTTTTTGTCTGATAAAATGTATTGCGCAGCGTCAGCACGCCGCTGACAGCACCGTCTGCGGTAGCAATTTGCACCGCTTCATCTTGCATAATATCCAAATTAGGCTGCAGCTCTAGGGTGTGTTTAAAAGTAAATTGATAGGTCTTTTTATCGCATTGTACGCGCGGCGAGTGTACAGCCGGGCCCTTGCCCGTATTAAGCATGTGATAATGCACGGCAGCGGCATCCGTGACGCGGCCCATCGCCCCGCCGAGCGCGTCTATTTCGCGCACGATTTGCCCTTTGGCAATACCGCCGATGGACGGATTACAGGACATTTGGGCAATCGTGTCCAGGCTTTGCGTCAGCAGCAAGGTGCGCGCGCCAATTTTGGCCGCCGCCAAAGCTGCCTCACAACCGGCGTGTCCGCCGCCAATCACAATCACATCATATTTATCCGGACAAGTAAACATTTATTTCCCTACACAAAATTTGGAAAAAATCACGTCTAACACATCATCCGGCGTAACCTCTCCGGTCAAATCTTTTAACGCTTTTAATGCGCCGCGTATATGCTCGGCATATAGCTCCAGGCCGCCGTCCCTGTTTAGTTGCACTAAGGCACTTTCCAGCTCTGTCTGCGCGTCTAGTACTGCCTGGTATTGGCGCAAGTTAGAAATCATTACGCCATCTTGCACTTGCGCGGACGGCACCTCTACAAAGGCGCGCAGCTGCTTTTTAAGCCCATCAATACCGTCGCCTTTTTTGCAAGATACATACACCGTATATTGCGCCGTGCCTTCCAAGTGGCAACGGCCTTGTGGGGCTTCGTCTGTCTTGTTCAATACCAGCACGGTGGGTTTGCTGGCGCGCTGCACATCATCCCACAGGGCTTCTTCTTGAGAGGTCAGTTCGCGCGTCAAATCTGCTACAAACAGTATCGCATCCGCCTTTTCAATGGCGTGCAGGCTGCGCTTCATGCCTTCTTGTTCTGCCGGGTCTAAGGCATGGTCGCGGATGCCCGCTGTATCAGTTAAAATCACTTTCTGTCCGTCAATATCCAGCGTTTCTTCCACAGTGTCACGCGTGGTGCCGCTTTGGTCAGACACAATGGCCCGGTCAAAACCTACCAGGGCATTGAGCAGGCTGGACTTGCCGCAATTAGGCGCACCCACGATAGCCACCTTCAGCCCTTCTTTGATATATCTTCCGACGGAAAACGTGTCCGCCAGTTGCACCAGGGACGCAATTTGCGCGCGCAAAGTTTGCTCGGTCTGCGCGGCATTTAAAGGCGGCAGTTCTTCATCCTGGTCATCTAAACGCACTTCAATTTGTGCCAGCACATCTGTCAGCGCGGTTTTGATACGAGCTAATTTTTCGCTCAAGCGGCCTTCTAAAGAGGACAAAGCTAAATCGTGCGCGGCTTTATTACTGGCGGAAATTAAATCACACAAGCCTTGGGCTTGCACGAGGTCCATTTTACCGTTTACAAAAGCACGGTAAGAAAATTCCCCCCGTTTAGCCGCTTGCGCACCATGGGCGCACAGCAGTTCTAATAGTCGCCCGCGGATGTACGGAGAGCCATGCAAAGCAAATTCCACCACATCTTCCCCGGTAAAGCTGCGTGGGGCAGCAAAATAGGTGACCAGGGCTTCATCTAATACTTTTTCTCCGTCGTACAGACGGCAAAATACCTGCTCGCGCGGTGGAAAGGTCTTTGGGGTATGTACTAATTTGTGCAGAATAGACAACGCGTCCGGCCCGCTTAGGCGCACCAGGGAAACGGCGTACTGTCCCGGTCCGGTGGCCGGGGCACAAATGGTAGTTTGCATACCCTTATTTTATAATTTTTAGGACGACTTTTACAGGATTTTTCCGTACGCGGGCGCAGGCGCACACGAAACGCGCGGGCCTGTATGTGCCCGCGCGTAGAGTAAATTGGGATCTATTATGTATTAATAATTACACGTATCTGCTCCGCAAAGAGATTTGCAGACTTTTCGACCAAAAGAACTGTTGCCTGCACATAAGAAATGATTCTGAAAATCCAAACTCAGGCAATAATCTTGATTTCCGGCATTTTCGTATGAGCCATTACATGCATAAATATCCCCATCCTCTAGAGCTACCTCATCAACAGAATACCAAAAATTTTTTGTTTGTCTAGCTGCGATATCATTAGATACTTCTTGCCCTAATTCAATATCTAAATCTGTCCACCGACACCCTGTATTGGGATTATCTAATTGTAATCTTTTACAAGCATCAACTGCATTTTTTAGTAGGATATGAGCTTCCGCAATACGGCTTTTTTCTACCGCCAGATTATACTGCGGCAAAGCTATGGCAGACAAAATACCAATAATTAAGACTACAACCAACAACTCTATGAGCGTAAACGCTTTTTTCATACAACACTCCTTTTACATAATTTAACTGCCTACACATTATAGTATATCAAAAAAAAAAAATAAGTCAAGCCCTATGTTTGGGTTCAGATACATTTGAGACTGGATCACCAAACAGAGATCGTCGTTACCTAATCTGTTTAGAGTATGTTAAAATAACTAA
>CAJOLM010000001.1 GCA_905235355.1 uncultured Elusimicrobiales bacterium | reverse complement strand
CGCGCCAGACGTTCGGCGGGGGAAATACTCATAAATCAGGTACCCCCTTGCGGTCTAGCGGCCTGTATTGCAGCACTTCCATGAGATGTGCATTTTCAATATGTTCTTTCCCTTCTAAATCGGCAATCGTACGGGCGGTTTTAAGCACTTTGTCTAAACTGCGCGCACTTAAGCCAAATTTGCGCATGGCTGCTTCTAAAATGCGGTCTGCTCCTTCGGGCAAACGGCAAAATTCTTTAATTTGCTTTTGCGTCATAAAGGCATTAGCCGTGGTGGGAGTTCCGGCAAAGCGCTTGTGCTGTATTTCACGTGCTTTGATCACGCGCTGCCGGATTTGCTCTGTTGATTCGCCTTCTGACATTTTGTTCCAATCGGTATAAGATACCGGGTTTAATTGTACGATTAAATCAATGCGGTCCAGCAGCGGTCCGGAAATGCGTGAGCGGTATCGGTTAATCTGCATAGGCGAGCAAGTACACGCTTTTTGCGGGTGGCCTAAATTACCGCACGGGCACGGGTTCATAGCTGCAATTAAGGTAAAGCGTGCCGGATAGGTAACAGTTTCTTTGGCGCGGGAAATAGTGACTTGTCCGTTTTCAAGCGGTTGGCGCAGCACCTCTAAAGTGGTGCGGGAAAATTCGGCAAATTCGTCTAAAAATAATACCCCGTTGTGCGCCAGTGACACTTCTCCGGGTTTGGGTGTACTGCCACCGCCAATGAGTGCTACGTCGGAGATGGTGTGGTGCGGGTCCCGGAACGGACGCTGTGTCAGGCGGCGGGACTTACCGATTAAATTACATACGGAATAAATTTTGGTAATTTCTAATGCTTCGGCGTCAGAGAGCGGCGGCAAAATGCCCGGGAAGCGTTTGGCAAGCATACTTTTGCCGGTACCGGGCAAGCCCATCATGAGCACATTGTGTCCGCCGGCAGCGGCAATTTCCAAAGCACGCTTGGCCACCGCTTGACCCTTTACATCTGAAAAATCCAGTAGTGGTGCAGCGGTTTCTTCTTCGTCGGGCACATACGCAATTTGCACCGCGTCATCCGTTGTTTTGCCTTCCAGCCAGTCTATTAAATCACGCAGCGTGCGCGGCGTAATAAATTGTGCACCCGAGGTCCGGCCTTCTAAAATATTTCCGGGAGGGATGACGGCGGTTGTTTTGGCGTCTGCTACGGAAATTAGCATAGGCAGCACTCCCGCACAAGGGCGCAATGTGCCGTCTAGGGCCAGCTCTCCCAGCAAAAGTAATTGTTTGAGTTTTTGAGTCGCTTGATTAGAAAGCGCACCGGACGCAGCAATAATGCCCACGGCAATCGGCAAGTCAAACTGTGTACCGCTTTTGCGCTGTTCAGCAGGACTTAAATTTACGGTGATGCGTCTTAAAGGGAAATCAAATCCGCTGTTGCGTACGGCTGCGGTAACGCGGTCGCGGCTTTCTTTTACTTCAGCATCCGGCAAGCCCACTACAGACAAGGTGGGCAAGCCTGATGCAATGTCCACCTCTGTCATAACTTCAAAGCCGTCAATGCCTTTTAGGGCGCATGTCCGGATATTAGCTAGCATATTAAATAAAGTTTAGAATAATTTGCTGCGGCGAAATATCCACCACACTGAAATTCACATTATAGCTACGGATTATTTTGGCCGTTAATTCTTCTGCTGATGAAATATTAGCTGATATTTCAAAGTACGCGGCAGAATTGGTATATTTAGTTAAATTATATTCTTCAATGTCACGCATTTCTTTGAGAATATCCTGCAATTTTTTAAGTCTTTCAATATTATTTACATTCTTTATGACGACGTTAAATTTGGTCGCGGAATTAATCGCCGAATTGATATTTTCAATTAATTGTTTGGCGGCTTGCTCACACGCGCCGGAAATTGCTTTTTGGGCGGCAATATTGTCTATGGGGTCTAAGCCACTTACTTGATCGGCGGCTTCTGCCACAATTTGATAATTGTTGGTAGAGGCCACCTTAATATTCGCTCGTGCGCGATATGATTTAAAGGGAGAGGAAATGCCCGGTAGTGCTTGCAAAGGCGAAGCTTCTACGTCAGCCAAAATGAGGAAACGAGCCCCTTCCAGGCGTGCCTTATCAACGAGCGGGGTAGGATTATCCAAATTGTTTTGGCTTAAATTATCACCATTAACCAATGAGTATGGCTGTGTTTTGAGCGCGCGGTAAATGGCTTGTTTACAATCCTGCTTTAGGGAAACATCTTCTCCCACTGCTTCGCGTGAAGCAACAAAGATAGTGGTCTTTTTGGCGAACGCGTCCGCCTCGGATTGTTTGATAATATCACTGATATCGGTCACTAATACCAGCCCGCGCCAACGGGTATACCACTGGTCACCTTTGCGGTATGCTTTTTGCACATATCCGCGGCGAACAAATCCGGCTGATTTGGAGCTGATTTTGTCTTCCACCAGTTGTGCCTGTTCTACAGTAGCCGTAGAGGAAATAAAAATACCGGCTACTTGTTCCACAGCAGCTTTTTGTGCGGCTAATTCTCCTTCTTTTTTCATAGAAGAAAGATTGTTTTCATCATAGGGGACCAAAGACTCGGCGACGACAAATTCGCCCTCACCTTTCGGGCCGATATGGAACAAACGGCAGCCGTTTAACGTAAACAGACCAAGCAATACCAGCAGAAGCAGTTTTTTCATTATTTTGTCTCCTCTACTTGTATGCCAGCTGCTTGTAAGGCCGCGCGTGGCAAACGCATAATAACAGTGCAGCCGCCGTCATCTAAATATTCGGTGGATACAATTTCCATACGGTTCAGCAAGCCGGATGCAGAGGTGTGAACAGTAGAATTTTCACTTATTGCGTCCACAACCTGTATATTGCTTTCTAGATTGGTTCCGTAAATGACTTCCGTGGCGCGCTGATAAGCTTGCGCAATGGCTGCTTCGCGCGACAAAATACGCCGTTGGGAATCGGACGTATGTTTGGGATTAGCAGCACCAAAACCGCGCACCCATAAATAATCTCCATCCACCAATGTATCATTAAAGGAAGGGGCAATCGCGCCCTCTTTAACGGCAGATTTTAGATGCCCGCTGCAGGCACCGAGACATAACAACAAAGGCAATAAGAATAATAATTTTTTCATTATCTCAATAACTCCGATAAGATTTTGACATACGTGCTCGGCGCGGCGGCTTCTTCAAAGTTAATCACGCCGCAGCGAATAAGCATAATTTCCAACATATGCGTTAAAATATCATAGAAATTTTCACGCACAGAGGGTTCGCAGGTGGTTACGCTAGGGCCTAAAATGACCGCTCCTTTTAACTTCTGATTATCGCATAAATTGGCGATTTTAAAGGCAGAAGAAATAATATTCTCTGTGGAATAAGAGGAACGTACCGCCAGTTCCGGCCCACCGGGGATGCCTAGCTCTTGGGCTCTTTGTTGCAGAGCAAAAAGCAGCCAGTTCATCATGTGGGACTGGTCTTGCGGATAGAAAAATCCGATACGGCCCCACTCTCCATTACCTACGACGGTAGCGGATTGGATATCGTCAAAAGATTTTTGGGCAATAAGACTGTTTTGGTCTTCTCCTTGAGTAGCTAGTAATTGGTCAAATACTTCCACAGATGAGCGTTTCTCTACGGGAATATGAGGAAATACTAACTTTTCCAATACGCGCACGCGGCGTATGGCACGCACCACTGTACCTAAAGACATATTGGGGTGACCAAAGAAACGGTTTACATCATCATTGGTGATATTGATGCCGTTACTGCTTAGCATACGTTGGATGATGCGCGTGCGAACAGGACCGGTAGCCTGTTTCAGATCTGAAATCCAACCGGAATCAAGTTTGAATTCCAGTAATTCTTCTAATTTTGCCAGGTTCTCCGGCGGATATTTAGAGGTAATTACAATCTGTTTTTGTTGCTCTGTAAAACTATTGAGCAGCTTGGACAAATAGACGCGATTTTGTTCGTTGACAGAAATCAAATGGATATCGTCAATGAGCAATGCCTTAATATTGGCGATAAATTCTTCAAATTTTTGAATATTACCTTCCATCACATACCGCTGAATGCCACGGGACAAGCGGACCCCATTGGTGATAAAAATATTTTCTTGTCCGTACTTTTTAGACAAGGCATATCCAATCGCATGCAGGAAATGAGTCTTGCCGGTACCACTGGCACCATGTAACACAAGCGGATTATATAGTTTACCCGGGTTATCGATAACGGAAATAGCCGTGGCATGCGCAAAACGGTTGATAGAAATGGTCATGCCTTCCAATGTATAGGTAGGAATAAGCGGTACTTCCAGCGGCCAATTATGCTTTTGAAGTTCGGACAGAGGCATTTCTATGGAGTGATCAATCGTGCGAGTCTGCTCCAAGTTGGAACTAGAGCGTCTGCGATGCAAAATGGTGCGCGGCTCTGGTGCTGCGGGCGCAGTTGGGGCAGGTGGAACAGACGCAGCCGGAGCAGGCGCTTGGCGTAAAATAATTTTTCGTTTTTTGGGTGCTTGTGGAGCATCCGGTGCAGGCGGTGGAGGCACCTGAGGGGCGTCCTGCCCTTTCCGTTTTAGGTGTAAAATGGTTTTTGGTTCCTCATTATTCTCTGTCATATCTTCGTTCTCCATATTTTCTTCAGATGTATTTGTCTGTACCGGCGTATCATGTAAGTCGGCTACCGGTGATGTTTTTGCAAGTAACTGCTCAAAGGGGTCTAATACTTCTTCTTGTGCGTGAGCACTCTCGTCTCGTACACGAGAGTTCATATCCCGGCTTCGTATCAGTCCGGCCGTAGGTGCGGCAGCGGCGGAAGCCATTTGTTTACCCAAGTCGTTTGTGTCGGCAAAAACGGTTTGGTCTTTTAATTGTTGTTCAAAAATATTAAAGCTGTTTTCTTGTGTATCTGTCGGTTGTGCTTGCACAGGAGCTGATGCCGGTTTGGTAGAAGGTTTCAATTTTTCAATATCCACAAACATATCATACTTTGTTTCTGCTAACAAAATATCATCAAGAGATTGTGGTTTGGCAAGCATGGTTTCGGCCAATTCGGCAGACATCATATCCGACTCTTGAATAGCGAGATCGTTTTGTTGAACATCTTCCTCCGGATCCGTTTTATCAGACGAAACCTGTTCTGCAGCCGCTCCTTCTTCCGTCTGGTTCGGTTTGAGAGAATAAGGGGTTTCCGTAGGTAGGGCGGTGGTTTCTCCTTTTGCATTGTCGTCCGTTTCAGTCTGGATAGGTTGGTTGGCTGCCTCTACGGAGGGGAGATCGTCCCACTCTTTCTCTGGATCATCCGCGGCAGGAAGAAGATCTTTTTGTATAGCGGTGTCTTCTGTTTCTGCGGATTGTTTGGCAGATGCAGCCTGGTCTGCTGGGAGTGATGAATTTATTCCCGGATCAGTACGATATCCTTCCTGTTGAATTTCACCCACGGTTTTGGCTAGTTGTAAATCTTCTTCTTCCGGGGCAGATAAGTCAATGCTCTTGTGTTCAAAATTAGTAATACCTGACGGAAAATCCGGCTGTGCAGGGGTTTCATCTGTTTGCTGAAAGAAACTTTCCGACGGGTCTAATGTAATAAAAGTAGGAAAATCTTTATTATCTTTATCAATTTCGGTACTGAACAAGGGGTTGCCCAAAGCACCGCCGGGTACAAATTCATTTACTTTTTTGGCTTGTTCAATGCCTTCGGTAACAGCAACACGGATTTTTTCTAGCGTATCTTCATCTAAATCCGGCGCTAAATCAAAACGGTATACATACGGCGCAGTAGCCGGCTTGGGTGAGCGGACATATCCCTGCAATTTGCGCGCAATCAGCCGCGCATCCTGCTCTGTACCGTCTATCAGTAAGGCATAGAGCAAGGACGAGTTTTTAGGGTTTAGACTAGATGTAATGTCCCACCGGGTAATCATTTTCCCTCAATAATTTTTACACCTGCGCTGGCACCAATACGCGTGGCACCGGCAGCTACCATTTTGTCAAAATCTTCTTTGGTGCGTACGCCGCCGGAAGCTTTTACCTGCATATGAGAGCTGACGGTCTTGCGCATGAGTGTCACATCTTCAGCCGTCGCCCCGCCGCCGGTAAAACCCGTGGAGGTTTTGACAAAATCTGCCCCGGCCTGTTCGGCCAGCTGGCATACTTTCACTTTTTCTTCGTCGGTTAAGACAGAAGTTTCAATAATTACTTTTAATGTAAAATCAGTTCCTGCCTGGCGCACGGCTTTGATATCAGCCAGCACCGTGTCCCAAGCGGCACTTTTGACGGCGCCGAGGTTGATCACCATGTCCAACTCGTCGGCACCGTCTTGCAAAGCTTTCTTGGCTTCAAATACTTTGGTATCGGTGGTGTTGGCTCCCAACGGAAAACCGATTACGGTGCACACTTTGACCCCGCTGCCTTGCAGCTGCTTTTTGCAGAAAGCCACCCAATACGGGTTGACGCATACGCTCATAAATCCGTATTGGCGCGCTTCGGCGCAAAGCTTTTCAATGTCTGCCTGGGCGGCCTGGGGCTTTAGCAAAGTGTGGTCAATGTATTTAGCCAAGTCCATAAAATCAGCTCCTAATTAAAGTTAATAATGCGGGCGAATTTTTCTGCGATTAAGGCCTGTCCGCCTACGAGCGCACCGTCCACGTCCGGTTTAGCCATAATTTCGTCCACATTGGTATCTTTCACGCTGCCGCCATATAAAATGCGGGTAGCTTGGGCAAAATCTTCGTTGTATAGTTTAGCCAACGTCGCGCGGATAGCGGCGTGTACTTCTTGCGCTTGGTCCGGCGTGGCGGTTTTGCCCGTGCCGATAGCCCAGACCGGTTCATAGGCAATGATTAAGCCTTTTAATTGCTCGGCGGTAAAACCTTTCAGGCCGTTTTCAATTTGGCTATTGATAACGGCAATGGTTTCGTTGGCTTCGCGTTGCTCAAGGGTTTCGCCTACGCAGAAGATGATGGTTAAGTTATGGCGCAAGGCGGCGGCTACTTTTTTATTTAAAATTTCGTCGGTATCGCCAAACACGCTGCGGCGTTCGCTATGGCCTAAAATGGTGTGTGTGGCGCCGGCATCTTTGGCCTGCACCGGGGAAACAGCACTGGTGAAAGCGCCTTTATCTTCCCAATGTACGTCCTGGGCGGATACTTGTAATGAGGAGCCTTTGGCCAGTTCAGCCACTTTGGCTAACGACGTAAAAGAAGGGGCAACGATAATTTCTGCGTTGTTTTTGTTTCCGGCATTTTTCAGGGCTTCAATTAAAGCGGCTGATTCAGCCAGGGTGTTATTCATTTTCCAGTTTCCGGCAATAATAGGAGTTCTCTTCATACATACCTCTGTATATAAAATAAATCTCGTCGTTTCCATAGTAGAAAACGGCCTATATAAATACTACCATAAAAAAGGCCCCTTTGTAAGGGGGAATTTTTGATTGGAAAATGGGCGGCTGGAAAAAGGTCAAAAAGGGGCGCAAAAAGGGCTTGACTTGTTTTTTTCTTTTGATACAATACGGGGGTCGAACCAAATAAAAATGTCATCCTGAGGGGTTTTTGCTCAGGATCTCTATCTTGAAAAAGCGGTTGAGGTGCTGAGCAGAAACCTCTCAGTACGACACATTAAATAACAGGAGAAAATATGAAAGAACAAAATAAAAATATAAATAAGAACCATTCCCGAGTGTTTTTATCGGGAATCCCAACCTTATTTAAAACAAAAGCGGATGAGACCCCCGATACCAACACTCGGGGGTGGCACCACGCGTTTACGCTTATTGAGTTGTTAGTAGTTGTTTTAATTATCGGTATACTGGCCGCTATCGCGCTGCCGCAATATCAAAAGGCAGTTATGAAAGCGCAATTAACACAATTGCAAATCAAAGAAAGCGCTCTTAAACGAGCTGTAGAACTTTATTACTTGGCCAATAATGCTTATCCTAATAATATCACAGAGTTAGACATAGATATTTATGAAGGAGGTGAAATTAAGAAAACTGGTATTACAGCGGCCGAGCATATTGGAGTGGTATTTCCAGACGGGCAACAATATGCCGTATTTCGCAGTGCTAGTGGGGCTGTATCTTATGCTTTAAATAAAAATTTTTCCTATGCAAGTTATATCAATACAGGGGATGTCTATAGCGGGAACACTTATTGTATAGGTCAGAATCCCAAAGCTACCGAGATATGTCATAGCATAGCTACAGGGACTGGACGGACTGAGGGAGATTTCATACTATATCCTGTTAATTAATAAAAACCCCCGCCGATAGTTGGCGGGGGTTTTTATTTCGGTCAAAATTATTTGACGCCGTGCATCCAGTATCTGATCTTTTTGGTCATGATCCACATGATAATACCAAAGCTCATGGAACCAATGGCCGGCACGGAGAATAACGTGGTCAAACTCCACGAATCGTAGTGGCTGGCAATCCACCCGGCTAAGAGGTTTCCAAAGAAGGAAGACGTCAGCCAAATGCCCATAAATAAGGACATAAATTTCAGCGGGGAAAGTTTGGTGACCATGGACAGCCCGACCGGGGACAAGCACAGCTCACCCATGGTGCAGAACATGTACATGAAAATCAGCCACAAGGCGCTAACCGGGCCGCTGGATTGATAGATAGAAGCACCGACCGCGATAATGGCGAAAGCCAAACCTTGCAAGAATAAACCCCAGCCGAATTTAGTCGGAATAGAGGGTTCTTTGTCGCCCATTTTAACCCACAATTTCGCAAACAGCGGTGCAAACAATACCACGAAAATAGGATTGACCGCCTGGAAATAAGAGGCCTTGAGCGTAATTTGCCCAATGAACGGCAAGACGGGGGTTAAATTGGTCGCTTCGTCTGCAAAGAAGTTCAGCGACGTACCGGCCTGCTCAAAGAAGGCAAAGAAGAAAACGGCAAAGAACGTGAAGGTACAAATGGCTTTGATTTTGTCCCACTCGTCCTGGGTCAGCGGGCGTTTGGCCGCTTCGGCCTTGGCGCGTTCTTCCGGATCGTCATCAGAAGTATTTTTGGTAACCGGGTGCAAACCAATGTGGCCTAAGTATTTGTTTTGGGAAACCAAGTACCACACTAAACCGATTAACATACCGGTACCGGCCGCCATAAAACCGTATTTCCATTTGGC
The DNA here is from genome assembly GCA_905235355.1 of uncultured Elusimicrobiales bacterium. Taxonomy (GTDB): domain Bacteria; phylum Elusimicrobiota; class Elusimicrobia; order Elusimicrobiales; family Elusimicrobiaceae; genus Avelusimicrobium. The sequence continues at coordinate 28,928 of CAJOLM010000001.1, read as the reverse complement.
AGCGGCTAAGGCAACGTCCATACCTTTGGAAGGCTCGCCTAAATATCCGCACACAAACGGCGCAAAGAAGGCACCAATGTTAATACCCATGTAGAAAATGGTAAAGCCACCGTCGCGGCGGGCGTCATTGGGTTCATACAGCTCGCCAACGATAGAAGAAATGTTCGGTTTAAAGAAACCGTTTCCAATTACGATTAAGGTTAACCCTGTAGCTAATGCCAGTACCGGGTTAATGATCTCATACGAGGCTAATGTAAATTGTCCCGCTGCCATTAAAATGGCACCAATGGTAATGGAGTGGCGTTTACCGATATATCTGTCTGCTAAATAACCGCCGAGTACCGGGGTTAAATACACCATGGCGGTAAACATACCGTAGATTTGGCTGGAGCGTTCTTTGGTAAAGTTAATTACAGTGCTTACCATGAACAAAGCCAGCAAGGCTCTCATACCATAATAGTTGAACCGTTCCCACATTTCCACCATGAAAAGCATATATAAGCCTTTGGGGTGGCCTTGGCGGGATAGGTTATGCTTCACTTCTTCATCAGTCATTTTTATCCTCACTTATTTATAAAAAGGGTACCCCATATTTTACAAAATAATACAAGGAGTGCGGTAAAAAATTGCAAAAAATTAAAAAGAGAACGCAGATAGCAAAAGCATTATAGTTTGATAAATACCATATATAAGGTAAGCAGAAAATAGGACGAGGCCGATAGTCCACAGCCATTTAGCCAGCAGCGAAATCCGACGGGACATCCACACGCAAATCAGCGCAAACGGCCCAATGCACAGTGCTTGCAATAAAATGCCGGAGTGAGAAAACCAAAACCCCAGGCGCGGCTGCAGGGCGCGCCCGCAGGTGCGGCAATAGGCGTCTGTTAAATCTACTTTTTCATGGCAGCGCGGGCAATCGGGCATTAGATATCTTCTCCCTTGGCGCGCAAATAGCGTTTGATGCGGCTGCGGGCATTGGCGGTTTTGGCATGTTCCAGCCAGTCACGTTTGGGCTCTGCGTTTTTCTTGGTGATAATTTCGCACACGTCGCCCGTTTTGAAAACATAGTTCATGCTGACCATGCGGTTGTTGACCTTGGCCCCCATGTAGCGGTCCCCAATGTCGGTATGAATAGCATAGGCAAAATCAATGGGCGTGGAGCCGTCCGGCAAGGATTTCACATCTGCCTGCGGAGTAAACACAAAGACCTGTTGTAAATTGATATCGGTTTGAAAGCCGTCTAAAAATTCGCGCGGGGCGGTCAGGTCGCGCTGCCACTCAATCCATTGGCGGATCCAGTTAATTTTTTCGTCAAAGTTTTTATCTTTTTTGCCGCCTAATTTATAGCGCCAATGTGCCGCGATACCATACTCACAGGTGCGGTGCATTTCCTCGGTGCGGATTTGTATTTCTACAATATCGCCCGTCGGCACGAGTACTGTGGTGTGTATGCTTTGGTACATATTTGTTTTGGGTGTGGCGATATAATCGGTAAACGTGCCGGCCAGCGGTTTAAAGCGGGAGTGTACAATCCCCAGCGCCTTGTAACAATCGGACACGTTTTGTGTAATGATACGCACACCCAAAGAGTCTTGGATTTCAGAAAAACTTAAATGCTGCTTTTGCATTTTGCGGTAAATGGAATAATAGTTTTTCGCGCGGGAAAGCAGGCGGTATTGTAAGCCTTCTTCTTGCAGCGCCGGCTCTAACATACGCTTAAATTCATTGAGGGCGGCTGCGCGGTCTGCGGTGCGTTTTTCCACCTGGGCGACCAGGTCTTTATATTCTTCCGGATGCAAATATTTAAAGGATAAATCTTCCAGCTCTGTCTTGATAGTAAACATACCCAGACGCTGGGCCAACGGCGCGTACAGAGTAATGGTTTCATACGCTTTAAATTTTTGTTTTTCGGGCGGCATGACGTCCATGGTACGCATATTGTGTGTGCGGTCAGCCAGTTTGACTAAAATGACGCGCACGTCTTCTGCTACAGCTACCAACATCTTGCGCCAGTTTTCTACGGTTTCTTCGTCAGTAGAAGAAAATTTTAAATCGCTGATTTTGGTCACGCCTTGTACGAGGTGCGCAATTTCTTTATTAAATTCTTTTTTCAGGTCCTCTGCCGTCACGCCCGTATCTTCCACCGTGTCATGCAACAGCCCGGCGCAAATAGTTTCCTCATCCATTTTAAAGTCCAGCAGGATTTGCGCCACCGCTGCACAATGGATAAAATAAGGCTCCCCGGTTTCGCGTTTTTGGTCCTTGTGTTTTTCCTCAGCGAAATGATAAGCTTTCTCCAACATAGTGGTATCTGCGTTGGGGGTATATTCTTTAAATTGCTTAATCAGTTCGCTCAGTTCTAGTACCATATTATTTCTTCACAATATCAGCTAAAATTTCTTTGGCGGCGCGTGCTGCCACACCTTTTTCACCCAGCCAGGCGCGCAGTTTCAGCAGTTCCTGGCGCTGCTTTGTTAAGTTGGCCGGGTTTTGGAACATAGCCATTGTTTCGGCTGCCAGGGAATTAGCATTGGCGTCCCCCTGGATTAATTCTTTTACCAGCTGCTTTTTCGCAAGTAAATTGACGAGCGAAATATACGGCACTTTAATCACAGCTTTAGCAATATGATAAGTAATCCAAGACAGTTTATACGCCACCACCATTGGCACGCCCAGCAAAGCATTTTCTAATGTAGCCGTACCGGAGCAAGCTAATAGGAAATCCATTTGGCCGCGCATCTGGTAATTTTTATCTTTAACGATATGGAAATTCGGGTGCGGCTCCTCGCCTAGTAAAGCCCGCAACGCTTTTTCATCCGCGCTTGGCAAAGCAAACAAATAAGCTTGCGTGTTCGGAAATTCTTTGAGCACTTTTTTAAAGGTCTGATAAAATACCGGGGTCAAGCGGTTAATTTCCCCGCTGCGGCTGCCCGGCAAAATGCCAAGTTTCCATGCTTTATTTTTCACGTCTTTCGGGTCGGTGGGTGTATAAGGCAAGGGGTCCGGCATAATGTCTAGCAGCGGATTGCCCAGGAACACAGCATTACCGCCGTATTTTTTGTGGAACTCCGGCTCAAAGGGATAAATCACAAACATTTTTTTGGTCAGTTTGGCTAAATTTTTAGCGCGGTACTGGCGGCTGGCCCACACTTGCGGCGTGACATAATAGTATGCCGGAATTTCGCGGTGTGCTGCCATACCCAGCACCTGATGATTAAACCCGTAAAAATCTACTACAATGACCGCCGACGGATTTTGCGTTTCCATATACTGGCGGATTTGTTTCATGAGGTTCATCCACAGCGGCATTTTTTTAAGCGGTTCTACAAAGCCGCTGGCACCTTGCGCGGCTAAATTAAACAGGAAAGTGTCGGCCTGTTTTTCCATCAGCGGGCCGCCGATAGCAGTTACTTTTATTTCCGGATCTAATTTTTTCAGTTCGGCAATTAAAGAGCTGGCGTGCAAATCCCCGGAGATATCTCCGGCGACGATTAAAATGTTTTTAGCTAAAGGAGTAATCGTAGCCATATTATTTATCCTGTTTGAATTGACCAATGGTTTCGCCCAGCATAATTTGAGCTGCCTTGGCTACATCATGCACTACTTGAAACGGTTTGGGCGTGTGCAAGTGTCCTGTTTTGGGAATATCAAAACGGGTAATGCAGTCTGTAATTTTAAGGGCCAACTCTAAGGCTTTGCTGCCCTTTTCGCCGCTGGGGGCGGGTGTTTTTTGCGTTTTGATACAGTCAATAAAATGCAAAATTTCAGACGTGATAGGCAGCTGCTTTTGTACCGGCGGATACGTAACGGTGAGGTCTTGCATAGACTCAATGACCGGTTTTTCCTTCTTATAAAGTTTCACGCGGGCGTTCATAAAGTCCACGGAAATGTACGCATCTTTTTGGAACAAGTGCATAAAGCGGGCGCGTTCAAAACTGGCGCGGCTGGCGGTTAAATCTGCCAGCGCTCCGTTGGCAAAGCGGATGCGCACATTGGCAATATCCTCGTGTTTGGAAAACACACTTAGCCCCATGGCATCTATGCTGACCACTTCGCTGTTTACCAGGGTAAGCAGCAGGTCAATATCATGAATCATTAAATCCAGCACTACGCCAATGCTCTTCATGCGCGGGTCATAAGGCCCCAAGCGGTTCATGGTAATAAACATGGGGTTTTCAATATATTTGACGGCTTCCACTACTGCCGGATTAAAGCGTTCCACATGGCCTACTTGCAAAATACGATTATGCAGTTTGGCGGCATTAATTAAATCGCGTGCTTCGTCTAGTGTAACGGCAATCGGTTTTTCTACCAGCGTATGCACGCCGTGTTCCAAGCAGTACATGCCGATTTGATGATGCAACGGCGTGGGAGCCGCCACAATGATAGCATCTACTTGCGGTACGAGTTCTTCCATGTGGGAATAGGGGGTAGCATTGTGGGCCCAAGCTAATTTTTGGGCGCGCATTAAATCCGGGTCACACACGCCGACGAGTGTGACGCCTTTCATCTTAGCTAATGTACGCGTATGAAATGTGCCAATTTTTCCGGCGCCGATGACGCCAAATTTCAAAGAAGTATTATCTGCCATAGGGGTAACCTCACTTATTTATTTTATTATATCATAGTACGCACGCGAAGGAGTGGGTTTTGCACAAAATTTAAGGTATAATATGCGTATGGAACAGACTTTAATTTTAATGAAACCCGATACCATACAAAAAAGATTAATCGGGATTGTGTTAAGCCGTTTTGAGTCTTTAGGATTAGACATTGTTGCGGCTAAAGCCGTGGTTACCAACCGCGCCTTATGGGAGCAGCATTATGCCAATTTAAAAGGCACGCCGTTTGTGGATAGTGTCATTGATTTTATGATGGGCAATTTTAATAATTTGCCCGATCACCGTATGTATGCCTTTGTGCTGCGCGGTGAAAATGCTATCAGCAAAGTGCGCACTGTATTAGGGGCGACTAATCCGGAGAAGGCAGAACCGTGGACGCTGCGCGGGCAATTTGGCTGCATTAAAAATGATGTGATGCAAAATGCGGTACACGCTTCCGGCAATGCAGAAGATGCCGCACGTGAAATTGCGCTGTGGTTTAAACCGGAAGAAATTTTACCATGAAAAGAATTATTCTACTAATCAGTTTAGCCATATTAAGTCCCGCCTTGTCGCGGGCGGAAATGAAAGGATCGGACGTTTCCTTTCGGACGCAAGACGGATGGAATTTGTCCGCGGTATATTTGCCCGCTCAAGGAGATAATAAAACGGTTATCTTGTTGCATGATATTGGCGATAATCACAAGCGTTTTGAAACGTTTACCCAAAAATTAGCGGATAAAGGTTTCGGATATTTAGCACTTGATTTGCGTGGCCACGGAAAAAGCGTCAACTTGGGCGGTTACAGAGGATTTGCCAAAGAAGGCGTAGATAATGAATATAATAAAATGACGCGTGATGTAAATGCCGCGGTGGAATTTTTAAAAGAGAAAAACATACCGGAAGAAAATATTTTTCTTATCGGGGCCGGTATGGGGGCTAATGTGACCGCGAAGGCTGTGAGTTTATGGCCGCAAGTGGGCGGGATTGCCCTGTTGACACCGGTTACCAATTATCGCGATGTGTTGCCTATCCCGGCGTTGCGCGTGTACAAAGGGAAAGTATTTATTGCTGCGGCTGCTGACGATAAAAAAACATTTTTAGAAGCGAGTGTGATGCGCAATGTGGCCTTTTTATCTAGCGGGGAAGGCAATGTCACCTTTGCCACTGCCTACGATAAAAAAGGACATGAGCTGCTAGATGCTTGGGTCAGCCCCGAATTATTACAATGGTTGCAGACCCCGCAAAAACCCGAGCAAATACCTGATATAACAGATTTGCCGGAAGAAACATTTGAACAAACAGCACCTGTAGAGGGAGAATTATTTCCGTCTATATTAAACTAATACTTGTTAGAGGAGAAGCACATGAAACCCACACGCATTGTTTTTCCTGGTTTTTGGTTTGGACAAAGTGATTTTGAGGTAGCCAAGAAAGCCGCCCAAAGAGGGGTGGGCGGATTTTGTGTGTATGGCGGTACGGCCCAAGAGACGGCAGATTTTGTGGCCGCCATGCAAGAAGCTTCTCCCTATGACCATATCTTAATCTGCGCGGATATTTCCGAAGATATTAGTGATGTGATTACAGATGCGCCTAAATTGCCTTCTAACGCAGTGCTGGGCAAACAACATAACACCTATAATGATGGTGCATACCGCAAGGGCTTAATCAATGCGCGTTTGGCGCGTAGTGTAGGAATTAATTGGTTATTAGGGCCTGTGGCAGATTTGGGATATCAAAGCCCATGCTTTGGAGAAGATCCCCAACAGATAGCTCGTCTGTGTGAAGATTATGCCGCCGGGCTGGCTAATGGCGGAGTATTGAACTGCTTGAAATCTTTTCCGGGAACGAGCGGTATTTTAAAACCGTTATCCCAGTTGGAAGAAGCGGAATTTGTTCCATACAAGCATTTATTTCGCCTAGCAGATGCAGTTATGCTTTCTGATATGGTATTTAGTAATTTGGATGCGGCCAACCGGGCCACCATGTCACAACGGGTTATTTGTGAATTGCTCAAAAAACGTCTTAATTATAAAGGCAGCGTGATGAGTGCCCCTCTTTTTAGAAGTCACATCAAAAATGAGCGCGCCGCTATTTTGCAAATGATTACTTGTGGGGTAGATTTTATTCTAGCTCCGCAGGATACAGCAGGCACATTAGATGCAATAGAAAAAGCTTTTGACCAAGGGAAAATAGGGGAAGAAGTGGTACATGCTGTTTCGCATCTGGAGCTGCTGATCAGCAAGGTAAGTTCAGCAGTGGTAAACCAGCTATCTTGGCAAGAAGCAGTGGAACAAGCGGCTCAATTTACCAAATAAATCATTTGTGTGTATTAAAAAAGCCCCGCAGATTAGCGGGGCTTTTTGCAAATTATTTTTGTTTGGCAGTGATGGGCTTTTGAATAAGCCACAAACTTAAGAAAATAAGCACAAGACCAAACAATTCATTATTGCCCGGGATGCGCTGGGTGGCAATAAAATCTCCCAGCATGGCTACTACCGGGGTAAAATACGAAATGGCTGACGTGCGGGTGGCCCCCCAGCGTTTGAGCAGTGCCAGCAGTAGCAAAAATGCAATCGCAGAAGAAAACACTCCTGCACAAATAATGGAAATAATTACTTTTGTGGAAAAAGCCGACCACGCAGGAGCCGGTTCAAACAAAGCGGCTACTAGGAGCAGGACCGCTGCTGAAAATACATATTGGTGGAACGTGTTGGCTTCTAAAGAGGTACTTGTATTATCCACCATGATTTTTTTGGTAAACACATTGCCCAGTGCATAAGACCACGCCATAATCAGCAGTGCCAAGCAACCGTAGAAAAAATGGCTATCCGCTCCCACCGTAATAGAGGAAGGACCAATAATAGCTACTAAACCTGCCAGGCCAATTAATACTCCCAATGCGCGCCGCCAGGTAAAGCGGTCCACTCCCTTTAGCAGTAGGGCCCCTGAAATAAAAGCCCACATAGGCACTGTGCCATTAATTAGACCGCCCACCGTGGGATCTATAAAACGCTGTCCCCATGAGCGTGACGCAAACGGAAGCAAAATAAGTAGCAAGCCAATTAGCCAGGGTTTCCATAATTGGCGCGGGGAAATACGCAGACTTTTGCGTTGTAAAGCGTATAAAGCAGATAGGAACAGCAGCCCCGCTAACACGATAAAGAAAGTGCTCCAATAGGGGGGCATGGTTGTCACAATATTTTTTGTTGTTAAGAAAGCCGTTCCCCAACAAAGTGCTAAACAAATCGCTAATATATAACTCATACTATCTCCTCAATGGAAAGCAAACCACATTAAAATAAAAGCACCCAATAACAACCGGTACCACACAAATACGGAAAAGGTATGGTATTTGATATATTTCATCAGTCCGCCGATTACCACTAACGCACCGAGGAAAGCACTGATAAAGCCCCATATCAGCGGAGCATTAATATCAGCCCATGCCAGATGGCTTAAACGCAGTACCGCTGCGCCACCAATAATCGGAGCCGAGAGTAAAAAGGAAATGCGTGCACTTTGCGGGCGGGAAAAGCCCAGCAGTAATGCGGCGGTAATTGTAATACCGCTGCGGGATACGCCGGGCATGAGTGCCAGTGCCTGTGCGCAGCCGATAATTAACATGGTTTTAAGCGATATAACGGCCTGGTCGGTAGATTTGGCGCGGCGGTCTGCCCAGCCCAGAATTAGCGCAAATACCATTAAACAAATGGCAATAGAAACAGGAGAGCGGAACAAGGTTTCTACCTGTTCTTCAAATAATACACCTGCTAGTCCTGCCGGAACAGTAGCCGCCGCCAGTAGCCACAAGGTTTTCCCTTCCGGGCTGCGCGGACGGGTCAGACCGTCTTTAATAATTTGATACCAGTCTTTAGCAAAATATAGCAGTACCGCCAGCAGTGTGGCTAAATGCAGCACCACATCAAAGGTAACACCCTGATAAACTTGCCCGCGGAAAAAGGGAAGCAACACTAAATGGGCCGAGCTGGAAATAGGCAAAAATTCACCTAGTGCTTGTAATAATCCTAGCAGTATTGCATCACAGATAGTCATTTATAATAGCCTCATAAATCGCGCCAGATACGCGCTAAAAATGTAATAATGTATAAGATAACTTTAACACTATTACTATAGCATTTTATGCACGTTTATTACGGACCCTACCGAGCACTTGAACAGCAATTTGCCACCTATGCCGCGGCTTTTAAGCCCGGGGCAGGGCGGTCGGTGCTTGTGCTATGCCCGTCGGGGCGTGTGGCCGAATATTTGCGCGGTTTACTGGTCCGGCAAAGCGGTTGTATTAGCAATGTATTTTTTATGACGTTTTCCCAGTTGCTGGCCGCACTGGATAAAGAGTCTGTTTCGTCGCGTTTGCCGCTGCTGCCCGGGGACAGCTTGCATGATTATTTGCTGAAAAATTTATTAAGTAAGCCCGGCCTGGACCGCTACCGCATAAGCCGCGGATTTGTATCGGCCCTGCGCAGCTCACTGCGCGATTTGGGGGATGCGCTAGTAAATGTGGACGTGTTAGACGAACATTTAACTACTACTACGGATCCGGCCCTGTTAGAGGGAGAGGCCCATTGGCGGTGGTTGGTGGATGTGTACCGTGCCTATCAAACGCAAATGGATCAAGTGCCGGGTTACCGCTCGTACCAACAGTATTTCCAAGACGCACTGGCACAGGTGGAAACGTCCAAATGGTTAGCAGATTTTCAAGAAATTTGGGTGTATGGATTTTATGAATTAACCGGCCGCCAGTTGGAGCTTTTTCAGGCGTTGCGCGGGCTGGGTAAATTAGCTGTTTTCTGGCCGTATACTGCAGCGCCGGCTTTTACTTTCGGGCGGAAATTTTTTGAAGCCAATATTTTAGGCGCGGCTACCGAGGCTACTGCCTTGCAAGAAAATGAAACGCAACTAGCTGGCGGAGAAGCGTTATCTTGTTTGTTTACCCCAAATAGTGCCGTACACGCGCCGGAGAATTTACATTTTATTTCCGCACCGGACCCGGAAGGAGAACTGTTTGCTGTAGTCAAAAAGATGTTGCAGCTGCATGAGGAGCAGCACATCCCCTTTGAAGATATGGCCATAACCGCACGGTCTTTAGAAGCGTATAAAACGCGTCTTCCCAACATGCTGGCGCAAAATCATATCCCGCTAAAAGCAGATTTTACGTTTAGTTTTTCTTCTCGCCCATTGGGAGTATTTCTTTTAAATTTGCTGTCACTTTTGCGCGGCGGCTTTGACCGAGAAGATGTGCTGGCGGTAGTAACTTCCCCTTATTTTAAGCATAAAAATAATTGGCGCTATTTGATTAAAGAATGTTTGGCACAGCGCGATTATGCCCAGTGGACCGACTTGGTACGTCCAACTCTTTCTTCATACGACCCGGCTTTTTTAGCGTGGCTTGAGAAAATTAAAACACAGTTGGAATTTTTGGAAAGTGCTAAATCGTGGGACATATTGTGTGATGCAGCAATAGCATTTTTGCAGGACAATCTGGACACAGAGCATTTAAACGCAGCGGAACAAACCCTATGGGAAGGAGTACAGCTTTTACTGGATAGTCTGCGGCGTTATCAAGTGGCTGCCGCACAGGCGGGGGAGCGGGAATTTATAGAAGAATTTGTAAATGCGCTGCAAAATTGGCAGCAACATCAAGTGTATGACCAACGGGGCGGGGTAACCGTGGGCGAAGTAACCAGTTTGCGCGGACTAAGCTTTGAGGTCGTATTTGCGCTAGGAATAAATGAAAAGTCTTTCCCGCAAGTGATTAGCGAGGACCCGGTGCTAAAAGATTATTACCGCCGGATTTTGCGTGACCAATTAGGTTTTTGGATTAATCAAAAAATGGAGCGTTTTGACGAGGAACGGCTTTTGTTTTTCTGCATGGCAGAAGCTGCGCGCAGGCAACTATATCTCTCCTTCTTGCGTGCTGATAGTGAGGGGAAACCACTTGTACCGTCCGGCTATTTGGCAGAGCTGGCGCGGGCGGCGAAAATGGATTTAATGGGAGAAAAATTGCAGCGTGTCAGCGGGCAGCTTACCCAACGTTTACAAGAAACTGCATTTACTTATCTCACAAAACAGGAAATGTCTTTGGCACTTGCTGCGCAAAGTGCCCCCGCTGAACGCTATGAAGCCGCAGGCTTATGTGGCCCGCAGCAGCAAACGGCACTGGCATCCGCCCGTCACTTGGCGGGTTTTGGCACACTGACAGCTTACGACGGAGCGATTGCCAGCGGAACGTCCATATTTGAGAAACAAAATGAGGGGGGATTTTCGCCTTCGGCTTTGCAGGATTTGGCACGCTGTCCTATGAAATATTTTCTGGCAAAAGGAATTGGGCTTAAAGAGCAAGAAGATGTTTTCAGCCGTGCGGAACTGGCGCCCAATTTGCGCGGAACAGCCTATCACACGGTGCTAATGGATTATTACCGGCATTTGTATCAAGAAGGACTTGCCGGGCAGCTTTTTCCGTCGGCTTTGCAAGCGCGACTGGATGAGAGTTTAGCTAAAAATTATACAGCAAAAAGTTATAAAACTTTTGGCATTTATCCGGTGATTTGGGAGCTTATTTTGCAGGATATTCACGATAAACTGTCGGCCTTTGTGTTGCAAGATGCAGAGCAGCTGGGCAGTTACGTGCCTAGTATTTTTGAAACCTATTTTGAAAAAATATATCAACCCGCGCCGCAGCTGCAAATGAAACTGAAGGGCATTATTGACCGCATTGATATAGACAGCACGCATAAAACCTTCCGTGTGGTGGATTATAAATCCGGTCGGCATGGCGGGAAGGATTTGTCTGCAGATATGTTTAAGTATGTGATTTTGCAGCCGTTTATTTATTTAATTTTAGCCCAGCAAGAACCTCAGCTTACCTCTTTAAATTCCGACGGGGCTATGCTGCTAAACATTAACAAGGGCTATGCTAAACAAGAGCTTACGCAAGCCAGATTTGAAACGGTGCGCCCGCGTGCAGACGAATTTTTGGCACTACTGATGAAGCTCATTTGTCAGGGACAATTTTTTATTAATCCGGGCGAGCATTGTGAATATTGCCCGTACGGAGCTGTCTGCCGCAAAGATTCTTTCCGCAGCCGCGCGCGGGCGCAGCACAGTGCGCTGGCTAGCACTTTACAGGAGGCGAAAAAATGAGCTTGCAAGAAGACCGCTTCCGGGTGCGGACAAATTTGGGAATTAATATGGTGGTGGAAGCTGGGGCAGGCACCGGAAAAACCACGCTGCTAATTGACCGGCTGTGCTTTGCACTACTGGCGCAAGGGATTGCTGCGCCGCGGCTGGTGGCCCTTACGTTTACCGAAAAAGCGGCTGCGGAAATTAAAACGCGTCTTATCTTTAAATTGCAGGCAGTGCTTCGCGCCCTGCGCAATCAAGAAAGCGAAAGTACCTTGGATATACTGCTAGAGCATTTCCGTGTACCGCGGGATATTATTGAGCAGCGTGCAGATGCGGCACTTGCCCAGTTAGACCGCAGCCCGATAGGTACGATTCACAGTTTTTGTGCCGATATTTTGCGTATGTATCCGCTGGAAGCGGGGCTGACCCCTAATGCTGAAATTGATAAGGGGCCGCGCGCACAGCGTATTTTTGAGGCGGAGTGGAACCGGTTTTTAGACAGGGAACTGGGGGAAAATGCCCCGCGTGCGGTCGTATGGAAAGAGGTACTTAGCTGCGTTACGTTGAATGATTTGTATGAGTGCGCACGAGAAATGTGCAGCGGCAAAATGAACGGATATAAAATAGGGGCCGAGGCTGATTTCTTTGTGCCTATTTGTCAGGACCGTGCGCAAAAGGCCACGCAGTTGGCGGAAGCTTTTTTAAGCGGCAAGAAAAAACCGCGCGTCATTGAGCAAGCCTTGCAGCAGGCGCAGCGGCGTTTTGAAGCGTGTGCCAAATGGCTTACTACCGGCGCACTTCCCACCGAGGACGAACCCACTATTGAAATTAAATCTGTTCCCAAAGATTGGGACGCACAAAGTGCACAAGAGGCCAAAGCCCTTTGCCGTTTTGCCGCCCAAGCAGATCCCCGTGCACAACAGCGGGTGCAGCAAGCGATTGGTTTGTTGCAAGAGGTCACGGCTGCAGTGCGCGCGCGCTATCAGGCAGAAGGCATTTTAAGCTTTGATGATTTGCTCGTTAAAACGCGCGATTTATTACAAACAAATTTATGGGTGCGCCGTATGCTGCAAGAAAAATACGACGCACTGTATATTGATGAATTTCAAGATACGGACCCAGTGCAAGGGGAATTGCTGCTCTTTTTGGCGGAGCAAAAAGGCGGCGGTGCGGCACGCTGGCAAGAGGTTAAATTGGAGCCGGGGAAATTGTTTGTTGTCGGTGACCCCAAGCAATCTATTTACCGTTTCCGCGGGGCGGATATTACAGCTTATGAATTATTTACGGATTTGATTTTGCAGCAAGGCGGAGAAAAAGCCTATCTGCGCCAAAATTTCCGCAGCGAAAAAGAAATTATTGATTTAGCTAATAACGTATGTGGTGCGGTTATGCAAGCTAAGCCTGCTTTTCAACCGGCTTACGAGGCCATTTTTACACAAAAAGATGAAACGTATGGAGCGGCTGAACTGGCACTTGTTACTGAAAATCCGGATGCGCTTGCACTTGGATACCGCCACAATCAGGCAGAATTTGTCGCCCAGTGGATTAAAAAACAAGTGGGGCAAATGACGCTTCGTAACGGGCGCAAAGTGACGTATGGGGATGTGTGTATTTTGTCCCGCGCGGCCACCACTTTAGGGCCTTATACAGAAGCGCTGCGCCGTCACGGCATTACTTTTTCTATTGAAGAAGACCGAGATTTCTATCGCCGCCAAGAAGTGTGTGATTTCTTAAATTGGTTGCGCGTATTAGAGGACCCGCAAGACAAAATTGCGTTAGTGGGTATAATGCGCAGCCCGCTGGGCGGTTTAACAGATGAAGAAATTTATCAAGCGGCACAGCGCAAAGAGCTCAATTTTTACGCGCCTTCAACAAATGCAAAATTAGAGCGTCTGTTTGAACAGCTGCGTGATTTTGCTGCGCGCGCGGGCCGCGAACCGCTGCGGGTACTGTTGCGCCAGTTACTGCAAGAAACTTTTTTGGCGGAATCCTGCGCAGCTGCTTATGACGGCGAACGCAGCATTATAAATTTACAAAGGCTGGTGTCCCTGGCGGAAGGATATTCCCTGCAGACGCCGTCTACATTAGGGCAATTTTTATCACGCATAGAAGAATTAATGACGCAAGAAGTAGGCCGCCTGACCGCACTACCGGAAGGGGAAAATACCGGAGCTGTTAAGGTGATGACGGTGCATAAATCCAAGGGGCTAGAGTTCCCGGTAGTGATTTTGGTAGATGTGTCTAAGCGGGAAAGCACCTCTGCTACCAGCCGTCCGGTACATTTATATTCATGGAAACATCATATGCACGGCTTGCGTGTTGGGAAATATGCAGATTTGCGTTTTGCGTGGCTGGAAGAAGAACAGCAAGAGCATAGCCGCTGCGAGGAAGTGCGCGTATTATATGTCGCGCTCACGCGTGCGCGCGAAAAGCTGCTTGTGGTAGGAAATGCGGTACCAGAGGAACGTACATTTGCTAATATGTTCGCCCGCGCGGGAGTTTTCCCGCTGTCGCAAACGCAACCAGACAAACTGGGCCAAGTACCCGTTACCTATATTGATTATCAAGCGCCGGAAAAATTTATTTATACTCATCAAATAGCTGCCCCTAGTGAGCAACTTACATGGGATTTAAAAGCATGGCAACGCGCGGAAGAGGCGCGTACGCAAGCGTATGAAAAATTGATGCAGCAGGCGGCAGTACTGGCCCCGTCTAGTTTAGTAATGGGAGCAGAAAATGAACGCGCCATGCAACTGGGTACGCTCGTGCATGAGGCTTTGCTCCGTCAGACGCGCACGCAAGGCGGCGCGGAATATTTGCGCCACTGCGGGGCGGCGGCGGACTTGGTGCAAGAGGCGCAATCGATATTAGATGTATGGCTACATTCTACGGCCTATACGCAGTTGATGACGCACCAAATTTTAGCTGCGGAAATGCCCTTTTCGCTGGATACGCAAGCGGGCGTGGTCAGTGGGGTGATAGATTTGCTGACGCAATCAGCCGACGGTACGCTTTGGGTCATAGATTACAAAACGGACCAGGTGGCGGCGGGAGAAGAAAAAATCAGCGCGCAAAAATACGGCGCGCAGTTGTTTGTGTACCGTCAGGCAGCGGGCGCATTATATCCGCAAGCAGTTATCAAAACCGCGATTGCACTCGTGCGGCGTGGCTTGCTGGTGGAACTAACAGACGAAGCAGCGGCATAAATTATAAAATTTAAAAATAGACAGGAGGACGTATGTTTGACAAACTAGGACAACTCAAAGATTTGTGGCAACTGAAAAACCAAATCCAAGAAATCAAAAAACGCTTGGATAATATGGTCATTAAAGTATCCAGCCCCAATCATATTTTTGACATTACCATTTCCGGTTCACAAGAAGTAAAAGAAGTTACGGTGGCGGAAACGGTAGCCACTTTTCCGCGCGAAAAATTAGGCGAAGAATTAAAAGAAGCTATCAACAAAGCCGTGCACGATAGCCAAGCATTAGCCGCCCAAGCCATGGGCGGAGCGATGGGCGCGGATTTGCCTAAAGCATAAGAGGCCTTATGGAGCACCGCATATATGTTGTGTTTGGCGTTTCGCTGACAGATCCGTCTAAATACGGTACTCGTATTTTTAAGGATTTGCTGGCGGCGGATTATCATGTGTATGCGGTTAATCCCAAAGGGGGCGAACTGTTTGGCAAAACAGTTTATACCTGCCTGGCTGACGTGCCGGAGCAAGTATATGGCGCTATTTTGGTCGTGCCGCCCGCTGTACTGGACAATGCGGTAACACAATGTGTCGCGTGCGGGGTCAAGCAAATTTATTTTCAACCCGGTGCGCGCGATCCGCAGGCTTATCAAAAAGCAGTAGACGCAGGTATAGAAACCATAGAAAGCTGCTTCATGGCGGAGAACGGATTGTGGTGAGTCAAACAGCCGCTTTTTCTATTCCAAGATTAATCCTGGGTACCTGGGCTCTAGGTGGTGGAAATGACTGGGGACCGACGAGCGAGCAAGACGCACTGGATACTCTCGCGGCGGCGTTGGATGCCGGGGTGCAAATGTTGGACACTTCGCCTGTGTACGGCG
This sequence comes from uncultured Elusimicrobiales bacterium, assembly GCA_905235355.1. Lineage (GTDB taxonomy): Bacteria > Elusimicrobiota > Elusimicrobia > Elusimicrobiales > Elusimicrobiaceae > Avelusimicrobium. The sequence continues at coordinate 13,104 of CAJOLM010000001.1, read as the reverse complement.
CGGGGGAAGCCGAGCGTTTAATTGGCACGGCGTTGCAAGGGCGGCGCAGCCGGGTATTACTGGCCAGCAAATGCGGGATTTCGCTTGCCGGCGGGCGGCCGGATCATGATTTGCGCCCGCAAAGCATTATGGCGGAGTGCGAAGCGTCGCTGCAGCGTATGCAAACCGATTATATTGATTTGTACCAAATCCATTGGCCGGACCCGAAAGTCAATTTGCAAGACAGTTTAGGCGCGCTGCTGCGTTTAAAAGAGCAAGGGAAAATACGCGAAATCGGCGTGTGCAATTTTGCGCCGCAGCAGGTAATAGAGGCCCTGAAAACGGCGCCGCTTGCGTCGGTGCAAAATCCGTTTTCTTTGTTAAACCGCGGGCAGGAAGAACTGCGCGCGTTATGTATGCAGCACAAGCTGCCCTTTTTGGCGTACGGAGTGTTAGGCGGCGGTATTTTAAGCGGGAAATATAAACAAGCACCTAATTTCAGACGCTGTGATGCGCGGCGCTATTTTTATCCGTACTATTTTGGAGACGGATTTGCCGCAGCTGTTGCGGTGGCGGCGCGCGTGAAAAAGTTAGCTGCACAAAAGGGCGTTTGTCCGTCTGCATTGGCTATCAGCTGGGCACTATATCAGCCGGGAATTAGCGGCGTGCTTTTCGGTGCGCGTACCCCCGCACAAGTGAAGGAAAACATACAAGCGTCTGCTATTTGTCTAAATCAGGAAGAGATAAATTTTTTAGCACATGATTAAGCAATTAACCGATTATTTAACAAGTATTTTACCTGCTTTGGGCGTAAACAAGCAGCGCGAACTGTTGCGCCTGTTGTATGAAATCTGCAAACGAGACGGGCTGACGCCACAGCAAGTATTGCCCGCAGAAAAAAATATCACGTTTGAGCGGGCGAAAAACCAGCTGCTTAAAAAACGCTATCCGACGGCGTATGGGCACGCGCCCAAAAATGCTTTTTATTTACCTAAATTGGAATTTGAGCCGGCGCAGTGGGCGGATCTTACGCCGCGGCCTTTTGCCCCCAAAACGGTTTACATAGAGCCGTCCGTGCAAGACAGCGCGCTGGCCCAGCGGGCGCGGGCTATGTTTCCGTCTGCGCAGTTTGAGACGTGGCATGAAAAGCAAATGGTCGGTTCGGCCAGTTTCTCCCGCCGGACAGACACGCTGCTTATTTATCAGGAAAAATATGATTTTGTAAAGCCGTGTCCGTGTTCGCAAGGTAATGCCGGGTGCGGATACAATTTGGTCAATTTGGGCTTTGGCTGCCGCTTTGAGTGCGAGTATTGTTTCTTGCAGCAATATCAAAATCTGCACGCAATTTTGCTGCCGGCCAATGTGTCTGATTTTTTGGCGCGCATTGATCAGACGACGTGGCGCAGCGGGCCGTTTGACCGCCCGCGCATTGGCAGCGGGGAGTTTACGGACTCGCTGGTGTTTGACGAGCTGACACATTACACGCAAGACATTGTGCCGTTTTTCCGCGCGCGCCCGCAGCTGCAATTTGAATTTAAAACCAAAAGCACTTGTATCAGCGGGCTGTTAAATCAGCCGGGGGCTGAAAATGTGGTCGTCGGGTGGTCGGTCAATGCGCCTGCATTTATTGCGCAAGCGGAGCATTTTACCGCGTCACTTACCGAGCGTTTGGCTGCGGCACAGCAGGTGGCAAGTGCCGGATACCGCTTGGGATTTCACTTTGACCCGGTCGTGCCGTTTGAAGGGTGGAAGGAAGCGTACACGCAGGCGGCCGAACAAATTGCGCAGTCCGTCCCGCTAGAGAAAGTAGCGTGGATTAGCGTGGGGCTGCTGCGCTTTTCGCGCGAGCTCAAAAAAGCGGTGGAGAACCGCTTTCCGGAAAATAAAATTTTGGACGGAGAATTTCTGCTGGATTTTGACGGAAAAATGCGCTACCCGCAGGCCCTGCGTGAGCAGGTATATGCCTATTTTGTGCCGCTGCTGCGTAAGTTGTTTCCGCATACACATGTCTATGTGTGTATGGAAGAGCCTTCTGTAGCTTGCCCGTATTTATAAGTTTCTTATTTATTTTCTCGTCGAAAAAGAAGGGCTAAAAATAGGCCTTGACTTGTTTTTTTTTTTTGATACAATTTTCACAGTAGGATATCAAAATAGGAGGGCGTGTTATGAAAAGTCGTGCTTTTACGCTTATTGAATTATTAGTTGTGGTACTGATTATCGGCATACTGGCTGCGATTGCGCTGCCGCAATATCAAATGGCTGTCCTTAAAAGCCGTTATACGCAAGCGAAAATATTAGCCCGCGCCTTAGCCAATGCCGAAGAGATTTATTATATGGCAAATGGTAAATATACAGTAAAGTTTGATGAATTAGATATTTCTTTGCCCACCCATAATAGAGAGGAGGCAAAGGTGACTGCCGGCGGCTCTGGATATACGTCTCGTTATTTTGACTGGGGATATTGTTCTTTGTGGACTACAGGGGCAGATTGTTTTATCAGCGAAAAATTGGCCTTTTCTGTGTTTTATGAGCATACAGAGAACAGACAAGAGTGTTTCACCAAGACTACAGATCTGACGTCTAATGAAAATAAATTGTGTAAAACGGAAACAGGTCTCTCATCCCCATCAGAAACAGGAACGGATTATCTGCGTTGGTTTTATTAAACGTAATATATGATTTAATTTAAATGGCCGTTAAACAAATATTGTTTTTGTCGGCGAGGGCGACTACTTCTTCCAAATCTAGTACCAGCGTCTTTTCGGCTTCAAAAGCCAGCAGCTTGATGCCACTATCCGTAAGCGTCTGTATCGTGCCTTTGCCAATGACAGGTAAATCAAAGCGGTCATCTTGATTAGGGCGCGCCACTTTTACCACCGCAACCGCATTCTTTTTCTCGGCTGATTTGTGATACAGCTCTCCGGCGCGGCGGATACACGCGTCCGTTCCTTCCATACCTTCCACCGCAATCACGGCATTTTGGCCGACTACACACGTTAGCCCGATATCCAGCCCGGAAATAGTTTTAGCAATTTTATAGCCATAGTCTATTACTTGCTGTTCCTCGGCAGTCGGTTGGCGTTTGGTGAGTGTGCCTTTGGGCGGCATAAAGTCTTCCAGGTACAAAGCAGAGCTGACAAATTCCAGGCCTTCCTTTTGAAATTCCTCTATGACGCGCGACAAGATATGTTTGGTTTGCATGGATTTGAGCGAGGCTAAAAATTTGGCCCCGCGCAAATCCGGCATTAGATTTTTAAAGACAGATGTGTGTTGCACGCGTCCAGCCATTAGCACGCGCGTGACCTGGTTGGCTTTAAAAAACTTCATCCCTGCACCCATTTGACCCAGGCGCATGGAGCAAGTCACTTCGGCAACGCCTTGGAAATCTTCTTCCTTGGCGTTGCCTTTTAAAGCTGCTACCACGACACGCACGCCCTTTTGGGCGGCTTTGCGGGCAATATAGACAGGCATTTTGCCTTCGCCGGCAATAATACCCAGGGTTTCTTTAGTCATCAGCTTGATTTATTTTTACTTTGGCTGCTGTAATACCGCGTTTGCTTTCTTTACAGAAATCCAACATTTCCTGCACGGCAGGCAGCGGATGTTCTGCTTCCAGTTGCGCGATAGCGTCTTTGAGCAATAGTTTAGAGCGGAACAACACTTTAAACGCCCGTTTGACAGCCATGATTTCTTCCCGGTTCATACCGGCGCGGCGCATCCCCACCACGTTAAGCCCTACCAAGCGGGCACGCCCGCCTTGCGCAGTGCAATAAGGGGGAATATCCAGCGGGACCATGGCTCCGCCGGATAGCATAGCCAGTTTGCCCACGCGGACAAATTGGTGCACACCGACGCAGCCGGAAGTAATCACGCGGTCAGCCAAGTGTACATGCCCGGCGATGCCGGTGCTATTAGCCAGGATAATATTATTACCCAGGCAGCAATCGTGTGCCACGTGCGAGTTGGCCATTAGCAAGCACTCATTACCCACCACAGTGGGTACGTCCACATTGGTGGAACGGTGTATAGTCACGCACTCGCGGATTTTGTTGCCGTTGCCGATATGTACCATACTTTGTACGGAATCGTCATACGACAAATCCTGCGGTTTCACACCAACCGTGGCGTGTGCGATTAGTTCGTTATTGTCACCCATGACGGTGTTTTCAATCAGACAGAACGGACCAATGTAGTTGTTCTTGCCGATTGTAACCCGCGGGCCAATAATGGTGTACGGTCCAATTACCGTGGACGGATCTATTTTAGCATCCGGCGCGATAATGGCCGTAGGATGAATTTTTTTGTCAGACATGCAAGTTCTCTCCTAGGATGAACGTCAGGTATGCCTGAGCGCAGAGCTTGTCATTGACGTACGCTTCCGCGTAAATGCGCGCAAGCTTGCCAAGACGTAAAATCTGCACTGGCATCTGCAAAGTATCCCCCGGTACAACCATCCCTCTGAATTTGGCGTCTTCCACGCCCAAGAAAAGCGGCAACCCTTTGCCGTGCGTGACGCTATACATCACCGCTCCGCCAAAAGATTGGGACATGCTCTCTAAAATAAGCATTCCGGGCATAATCTTTTTTTGCGGAAAATGCCCCTTGAAAAAATACTCCTCGCCGGTAATGTGTTTAATCCCGACGCAGGTTTTAGCCGGCTCGATAATGTGTATCTCATCCACGAGTAAAAACGGGTCGCGGTGCGGGATATTTTGTTTAATAGCTTCTTGGTCCAACACCTCTGTTACTGGCATGGTTAAAAGCGGTTGTAAAGATGGTTGTTTGCCTTTCATTTATTTTCCCCTATATCATTGGCTGCTAGCAACCGCCCAAACAATACATTGTGTTTATGCCCACCCATGTGGCACGTAATTTTAAGCGGCGGCAAGCGTTTGCCAATGAGGCAAAAATCGCCAATTAAATCTAGAATTTTATGCCGCACCAGTTCATCTGAAAAGCGCAGCTCATTTAAAAATTTATCTTTTCCTACCACGACGGCATTTTCCAAGCTGCCGCCTTTAGCCAGGCCGTGGGCTTTTAAGAAAGCCAGTTCTTCCTCAAAGCCAAAGGTGCGGGCCGGGGCAATCTGCGCCAAATAATTTTCGGTGGTAAATTCTACTGTATATTCTTGGCGCCCTACAAGCGGATGCTTGTGTTCATATACAAAGGTAATGGTCAGCTTGTCGGCCGGTTCTGCCGCATACGAAATAGAGCCTGCAGAATAAGTGACCGGGGCTTTTAGTTGCAAAGTAGATTGCTTCCCGTCTAATTCCACTAGGCCGGCTTGTTGCAAGTGCTCCACATACACCTTGGCTGATCCGTCCATAACAGGCGGCTCAGGGCCGTCCATTTCCACACAAACATCTGTAATGCCTAACGCATGCAGCGAAGACAACACGTGTTCCACTGTCCACACTTCGGCATTTCCCTGTACTAAATTGGTACCGCGCAATGTAGACCCAACGTGCGCCAAATCTGCCGGGATAGGCTGGCTGCCCGCTATATCCACCCGTACAAAATGGATACCGTCTTGGGCGGGTTTGAAGGTCATCACAGACGGTGCCCCGGTATGAAGCCCTACCCCTTTGACGCTGACCGCTTGAGCAATTGTTTTGCGCATATTATTTTTCTGAGCCTTTTCTGATGACTTTTAATTCTTTATAAATTTCAGGCAATTTGTTTTGTACCGCCAGCACGCGCAACATATCTTTCATCGGGCGCGCCGGAGAACCGAAATAAGTCTGCCCGTCCGGGATATTAGACGTCACACCGGATTGGGCGGCCATGGTCACGCCGTTGCCAATGTGCAAGTGCCCGATAATGCCCACCTGTCCGGCAGCAATTACGCCGTTGCCAATGGTGGTCGTTCCGGCAACCCCTACCTGGGAGCACATGATACAACTTTGCCCTACTCTTACATTATGCGCAATTTGGACGAGGTTGTCTACCTTAGTGTTAGCTCCAACTACCGTATGAGCCAGCTTGGCGCGGTCCACACAGCTGTTGGCCTGGATTTCCACATCATCTTCTAAAATGACATTACCAATCTGCGGGATTTTGTGGTGGCGGCCCTCATGAAAAACAAAGCCAAAGCCGTCATTACCGATTTTGGCTCCCGGCTGCAAAATGACATGATTTTTTAAAATACAATCTTCACGCACCACGACCTGCGGATAAAGGATACAGTTTTCTCCCACTTGGGTGCGTTTACCAATGTATACCTGCGGGAAAATAATCGTATTATCGCCGATGACTACGTCATCTTCAATCACGCTGTATGCGCCCACGGACACATTGGCCCCCAATTTGGCAGACGCGCTAATGACAGCGGTCGGGTGAATGCCCGGTGTATGTTTGGGGGTTTGAGCATCCCAATATTGCACGAGCAGCGTAAATGCCCACTCCGGATTATCTGCATATAACACATTGGTTTTAATCGGCAGCGGCTGGCCTTTGGCTGCTTTGGGCAGCACCACGGCGCCGGTTACAAACCCCGGCGGCACGGCTACTTTTTCTAAGCTGACTAAATAGCAAATGCCGTCCGGCTGTGGGGCGGCTAAATCGCAAATATGGCGGATGACAAAATTTTCATCACCGGCTAGTTCGGTGTGAGTAATTTGAGCTACTTGTTTTAAGGTAAGTTCCATAATACCTCCGGTCTTATTTTTTCTTTCGGTATTTCTTAGATTTTTTAAGTCTGTCTACAAAATCTTTAGTCACATTGACGGATTGCTGCCCGTATAAGATTTCATCTTTGCGTACAATCGCGCCAATGTTGCGTTTTTTAGCGAATGTTTTAATCTCTGCGTAAATATCCTGCAAAATAGCTTTTACTTCTTCTTGTTCCAATTTTAAAATTTCCTCGCGCGTCTGATACTTATAATTATCAATAAAAAAGCTGCGGTCTGCAATGATTTTTTTGTTCGCTCCAATACGCTCTGTGATATCATCTAGGCGGGAAGGTGTATCCATAGGCGTAGTAGATAATACCTCGCAGCCGGAAAAAAGTAAGCGGTTTAAGGTGTTTCCCAGCGCAAGCGAGTCCGCGCTTTCCGGCACTTTAGGCAGAAGCTGCTGGTCGGTCACAATGCGTTCATAAAAAGGTTTTAACTGTGCAAGTTGACGAGAGAGCAGCTGATTTTCCGCTTCTAGGGCAGCAATAATATCACGTGCGTTTTGTACTTCGCGTTGTTTAGATTTAATTTTAGTATCAATTTGCTTTTTGACGGCTTGGGTGCGCGGGTGTTCATTAAAAGCGATATCAATATCAATAAAAGCCACTGTTAAGCATTTGCCGGAAGCAGAAGCATCTGCTGTTTCTTCCTGTTCGGTTTCAGCAGGGCCTTCTTTCGGCAGCGCGCTAGCACCCGCCGCAACGGGCACGGTTTCTTCCGCAGCTTGCAGGGTGGCTTGCAAATCAGCTTGCTCTTGATCCTGGAGTTGCTTTTGCTCATCCCACGCTTGTTGTTTGGCCTGTTCGGAAAGCTGGATATCATGATCGGCTGCGTCAGGGCTTACTGCATGCGGGGGTGCTTGCATGGGGCTTTCCGGCGGAGCCGGTGGTGTAGAAGTTGCTTGGGTGATTTCTTCCGGCGTGCGGTTTTGGGCCTTGATGTTTTCAATGACAGCGAGTTCCTGCGGCGTCAAGTCGCTGATGGCTTCTTGCCCAGCCACCGGCAAAACCGCAAACATACAACAGAAACAAATCCCCAGTAATTTACGCATACGCGTCCTTACATCATATTAGAAATATTGAAGTAGAAGTGGGAGCGGTCCTCGTTGCTCTTATGATTTAAGCCATAACCCCAGTCAATACGGATAGGCAGAGAGGGGGTGGTAAAGCGCAACCCTGCGCCCACACCTGCTTTAAATTGATTTTCGTCCGGTCCTAAAGAAAAGTCTAAATCACTGGCGTGATTCCAGGAGTTACCCACATCAAAGAATAACGCAAACTGCGCCATCGTGCGCCGGCCTTCACGCGCTAATGGGAAGCGTAGTTCCGCATTCATGACATAATAAGTGGTGCCGCCATATAAGGGGCCCACTTCTCCAGCGCGCTCATATCCGCGGACGGTATCGGCTCCACCTAAGAAGAATTTTTCATAGGGGGGTACTTCGTTTGTGCGACCATAGGAGCGTACAGAGCCTATTTTGTTAGAGAGTACAAATACAATCGGATAATTGCCGCCGATATTAAGTACGGTGTAATTGAAAACGGAGCGGGCATTTAAATACCACAAATCTAAATCTGCTCCAATCGGGCCGCCGGCAATGGACGCACCGATAGAGTTACGCCAACCGCTGGTGGGATCCCACATATTGTCACGTGTGTCTACGGCAAAATCTACACCAAACATAGACATATTGGTGTCTCCCTTGGCAATATAACTGGGGTCACCGGGTTTGGAGCGCGGCTCGCGGAAGCGGGCATCAATATCGTAAATATCAATATTTTCAAAGGAGTAGCTCAGACTCAACTGATAAATATCGTCGTTAAAACGGGGGCCTAAGCGGATGCGCCCACCGATGCGTTTTTCCGTATATGCTTGGTTTTCGGTAGAGAAGGAACGGTAGCGGCGGGTATTAAATACATCTATGCCCAGCGAGGTCGGCTTGTCATAAATCCACGGGGTGGACCACGATACTGTGTAGTCCAAAATTTCTTTACCGAACAAAGTGCGCAAGGACAAGCGTTGGGCACGTCCAAATAAATTGAGGTGATTGATGGATATTTCGCCGTACAAACCATCCATAGAACTCATAGCTACCCCGGCGGTAAACATGCCCGGGCGGCCTTCTACTACATTGAAATCCAGGTCCACTTTATTCGGGTCGGCGGTGGGCTGTATGTCAATTTGCACATCATTAATAAAGCCCAAATTTAAAATGCGCGTTTGGCTGCGTTGTATTTTGGCGGCGTCATACAAGTCGCCGGGTTTGATAGAAATTTCACGCGTGAAAACATATTTTTTGGTGTTCTCATAACCGGTCACATCTATGTGGTCAATGTAAAAAACGTGGCCTTCCGCAATATCGTAATTAATGTCCAATCGCCCGTCGGAAATGGTGGTTTGCGGAATGACGCGTGCTTGCAAATAACCCTTATTGGCGTATTGCTGCTGGATAGCAGAAACGGTATCGTCAAAATCTTTTTGGTTGTATAAGTGACCGGGGCGCGCATAAACATATTTTTTCAATTCGTCCGGCGTGAAAACATTGTTTCCTTCAAAAGAAATATCGCCAAAATCTACCTTCGGCCCTTCGGTTAAATTGTAAGACAGCGCCACTTCTGTTTTTTCTTCATTTAAATCTACTTGCGGCTCAGAGAGGTTAAATTCAGCATAGCCTTTGTTGCGTCCATAAAGCATCATTTTTACCCAATCGCGCTGCAAGTTTTGGGGCTTAAAAACTTTACCCGGACGGTTGGAAGCTTTCTTAATAATTTTTTCAGCAGGTAGCGGACTTTCGGCGGTAACACCATTTAAATTCACGGCAGATACCCGCACGCGCGGCCCCTCATCAATGATGAAATGCACAGTGACGGTTTTTAATTGCTCGTCGGTAGTTAACTCATAATTGATTTGCGCACTCACGTAACCCTTTTCGGCATATTTGGCTTTGATGCGGTCTAAATCGCCCACCAGTTTGGCTTCGTTAAACGGGTCTTTAAGCTTGAGGGTCATAGCCGAAGTAATGGCGTTTTTGCCCAGTTTTTTGCGGCCTTCATAGGTGATGCGGTCAAAAATCGGTTTTTCTTCTACAATATAGGTAATGCGGTGGCAGGGATAGGCCTGGCCCAGATCGTCTTTGCGGGTGCCTTTGCTGCGGGAAATATCAATTTGCACACTGTCAAAATTGCCCAGTGCGGAAATATCGCGCACGTCTTCATTGATGGAAAAGCGTTCGTACAGCTGGCCTTTTTTACTGTGGGCGGCTTTGGTAACGGTGCCCTTGCGGATATTCTTCAGTCCGTCGACCGCAATGTCACAAATCATCCACGGTCCGTTCGGATCAATATCCTCGGTTGCGTCCTGCGCAGGCAGCGCCAATGGCAGTAACAGTACCCCCAAAACAGCCCATTTTTTAGAAATCATACTCGTTTTTTACCCGATTAAAGAAAAGCCCGCGCAGGACGACCTCGCGGGCTGACGGTTTTAAACAAAAACTGCTTTTAGGCCGGACTTATTTGGCCGGTCTTTTGGCCAGACCGCTCTTAATGCAATTGGTGCACACATAAGCTGTCTGGGTTTTGCCTTCTAATACCACTTTCTGCTTTTGCAGATTGGGGCTGAAGGTGCGTTTCGTTCTTAAGTTAGAGTGGCTGTAAGAACCGCCGGATACGGGGCCTTTGCCACAAATAGCACATTTATACGCCATAAATTCCTTCCTTATAGTAAATTAAATTGTCTGTATATATTGTAGTAAATTGAAACGCTTTTGTCCATTAGTTAGCTGTTTTAGGGGGAAATAACTTACTGGCTGCTATGGACAAAGCCAAGATACATACAATAATACCCAGCGACAGCGGTACCGGGATTTTAACCGCATGCGAAAGCAGCATTTTAACCCCCACAAAAAATAAAATCACGGAAATGCCGTATTTGAGATAGGGGGATTTGCCTGCCATGCCGGACAGCAAAAAGTATAAAGAGCGCAGCCCAATAATGGCAAAGATATTAGAGGAATATACTAAAAATGTATCGCGCGTAATGCCCAGTACCGCCGGGATAGAGTCCACGGCAAAAATAACGTCCGACATTTCAATTACCAGTAGCGCGGCAAACAGCGGCGTGGCAAACCATTTGCCTGCTTCTTGGATAAAGAAATTTTCTCCGTGATAGTCGGTTTTAATGGGCATAATTTTTTTAAAAATACGCAGCACCCAAGAGTTGCCCGGGTCCATTTGCTCGTCGTCTTTTTGCAGCAGCATTTTAGCCGCGGTAAAAATCAGCAGCGCGCCAAACACATAAATCATCCACGCAAAAGCGGAAATCAGCTGCACGCCTAAAAAGATAAAGATAAAGCGCATGGCTACCGCGCCCAAAATGCCCCAAAGCAGCACTTTGGGTTGCAAAGCAGGCGGCACGGTAAAATAGCTAAATATCATAATGAACACGAACATATTGTCTATGGATAAAGAATATTCCAAGACATATCCGGTGTAAAATTCCAGCGCGTGCTGCGGCCCTTCAAACAGCCAAATGGCTCCGCCAAACAGAAGTGCCAGCGATACCCAGGCACACACCATCACGGCAGCTTCTTTAATAGAGACGTGCCCATGATGTTTGTTTAACACGGCTAAATCCACAAATAAAGCCACGCCTACTACTACCCAAAAGGCTATCCATAGAGCAATTGATACGCTGGTGCTGACTGCTTCCATATGGTCCCCCAATCTGAAGATACTTTATTATAGCAGTTATGAGGGGGAAAAATAAAAATTGCCTCTTGACGAATCTATATTTTTCTAGTAAACTATAAAGAACGTAGTCTGTCTGGCTGTGTTGTAGTTTTTTGTGTACTCATGTTAAGGAGAAATTTATGACATATAAACGGAAAGCGTTTACATTGGCAGAGCTGCTAATAGTGGTCATAGTATTAGCTGCTTTGACGGCAGTGTCCGTGCCGAAATTTACGCGCGTATTGGAAACGCGTAAAACTACCGAAGCCGAACAAATGTTGGCGGCGGTACGTACCGAGCAAGAACGACGCTGTATCGCGGGTAAAAAGTACTTAAGCGATCGGGCAAATTTACCTGTACTGGCAGAAGCGGGTCGAAGTGCCAACTACCAGTATACATTAAGTGACACCGGCGTAGAGGCCACCCGCAAGAGCAAAGACTATAAATATAAACTGGCTATGCCTTCTTATAAGAGCGGACAAGTTTGTTGCGAAGGGGAATTTTGTGACAAATTAAATAGAAAGTACCCTGCTTGCTCGACGGGAACAATATATGATGAGTGCGCAGCCGATGAAGAGTCCGAAGAGCTAGATGATCCAGATGATCCGAGTGATCCAGATGATCCGAGTGATCCAGATGATCCGAGTGATCCGGATGATCCGAGTGATCCGGATGAAGAAGACTGTGCAACTAATGCAAATCAGGAAAAATGTTGTACTGATACACAGACATGGACAGGCGAAACGTGCGAAGATAAGACCGAAGAAGGAGAGACTAGATGTAAGGGACCAAATCATGCGGAAGAGGTTCCTTGTGGACCTTGTAATCTTGGAAGACAAATTCCCATATATGAATGTAATGAGTTGACAGGTAAATGGATTAAAGTAAGTGACGGAGAGTGTCTTGTAAAGGGAAACGTCTGCGAACCGGGTACATTCCAATCCAGCGGAGGTAATATTTGTTCGATAAATGCTGGGACGCAGTGGGCTCAGTTCAAAACAGATGATGAAGCTTCTAGTCCACTGGCTCAGCTTCTGGCAGATGCCGGGTATGAAAGCATACAAGTTGATTTGGGCCAGAGGTGTGACTCGTCTTGTCATTGGGTTGCCATTAGTTGTCCGCCGCCGTCAAGTGGTGGCCGCACCGGTGGTGCAGGCGGCGGATACGCTGGTGGCAGCACTGGTGGTGGAGCCGGCGGATACGCTGGTGGCAGCACTGGTGGCGGTGGCGGCGGCGGTGGCGGCGGCGGTGAGCCATGTGGTTTTTCTCTTTATCAAGTAAGTTATACACACAATGGGGAAACTGGAGAAAATAGTAATTTTTTTTGTAGGTTTCAAATGGTCTGTAACGGTTCAAAAGGAACGGTCAGCGACGCGATACCCTGTGATGGGATTTTTGCTGAGTGGTGGTAAGGCCGGATGTGTGTCACATTTGTCTTAACCATTCCCGAAATTTGTAATCGGGAATCTCAGTCTTATTTAAAATGAAAGCGGATGAGGTCCCCGAACCCTGCGGGCCGCCAGCCCCTCGGGGATGACGACATTTGTTAATGATGTCGCCCTGAAAGGTCTTTGTTCAGGGCCTCACCCGCTTACAAACAACGAGGTCCTGATCAGAAACACCTCAGGACGACACGTCCTGGTGCCTTTACGCTCATTGAACTATTAGTCGTCGTTTTAATTATCGGTATCTTATCTGCCATTGCACTGCCGCAATATCAAAAG